>JANNSM010000320.1:0-7165 GCA_031402635.1 Bacteroidota bacterium
CATGGCCCGAATGATGGGCGTTCCACTGAGCAATTTCGGCACGCACCCAAAATGCAGCCTGTCCGGTGCGCTCGGCAATGGCTTTGCGGATACTCTCATGGAGCGCAAACAAACTGTAAACGCGGATTTCGGCCACAACAGCGTGAAAGTTAGGCAATTCCTTTCGTCAGTCCTGAGCCGGAAATTGCCTATCTTGACATTCGATATTTTGTCTATTATCGGGCTGAACGGTAGTCCTCAACCCCCACCTCATGAAATCGATTTCTGTTTCGTTGGCACTTTTTGCCGTTTTCTTTTCTGCCGCCGCTGCGATGGCTCAGGTACCGGCAACTCCGGTAACTTCAGATCCAGGCAGCCCGGGAATGACCATGGGCGCAGCAACGGCAAACCCGGCTGGGACCGTTGAAATTTACCACCGGGTGCGAACCACGGCATCGCCCGCACAACTCAGTGCGCTGGGCATAGCGGCTGACCACGGTTTGCGCAAAGCAGGGTTATGGTTCGAAGGGGATTTTTCAGAAACCGAAGTCCGGAAGATGGAGAGCGCTTCCATTTCCCATGATGTAATAATCCGCGACATGGCCAATTGGTACGGCGCTCAAGCAGCCGCCGATCCCGGTTTTGACGCCGCTCTGCGTTCCGGATCAGGAGACTGTCTGCGGCCTGCATCGGATTATGTTGTGCCGGCAGCATTTACTGCGGGCAGTATGGGTGGTTACTACACCCTTCAGGAGGTTTACAACCAACTGGACAGTATGGCGGCACGCTATCCGTCGCTGGTTTCTGCACGGGAACCGGTGGGCACGGTATTAACCCATCAGGGCCGGCAGCAGTTCATGGTCAAAATATCAGACAACGTAAACGTAGATGAAAGCGCCGAACCCAATGTGCTTTACACAGCGCTTATCCACGCCCGCGAACCCGCCGGAATGATGGCCGTAATCTTTTATATGCAGTGGGTGCTGGAGAACTATGGCGTTGACCCGAGAGCAACCTATGTTATTGACCGCACTCAGATGTATTTCGTACCTGTCGTCAACCCGGATGGTTACGAAATCAACCGTCTCAGCAACCCTTCGGGTGGGGGTTTATGGCGAAAAAATGCCCGCGACAACGGCGCTTCCACCGGCGTTGATTTGAACCGCAACTGGCCGTATTTGTGGGGTTATGACGATGGTGGTTCTTCGCCAACTCCATCATCAGACGTTTACCGCGGACCATCAGCCGGTTCGGAGCCGGAAATTGTCAACCTGATCGGTTTTGCTGAGGAGCGCAATTTTCGCACTGCCTTTAATTACCACAGTTTTGGGGACCTGCTGATTTTTCCCTGGGGCTATGAATTTTTATTTACCCCTGACCACGGTGATTTTCGCCGGGCGGCAAAAAGTATGATCGCAGACAATGGCTACACCTATGGAACGCCTTATCAGACGGTCCTCTACGCGGTCAACGGCAGTTCCGATGACTGGTTTTATGGCGAGCAAACCACCAAAGACAAAACCTTTTCGTGGACTCCTGAAGTCGGCGAAATCGGATTCTGGCCTCCACCTTCCCAGATCATTCCCATGTCTCAGGAAAATGCTTTGGCCAATCTGCTGCTGGCCTTCTACGCAACTCGCTATGCCACCATCGCCGGGTTTGATGATTTGCTGATCGCGCGATCCGGTACACTTCGCCACAAGATTTCCGGTTATGGTGAAGTGCCGGTGGATGCCACCGTTAGACTCCAGGCATTGACCGCCAATCTTCAGGTGAGCGGTGATGCCGTTTCCTATTCGCTGCTTGAGGCAGGAGAGGAGCGGGAAGGGGCGCTGGCCTATTCCCTGACACCGGAGACTAAACCCGGAGACCCGGTCAGCTATGCCTGGGTTCTGTCCTGGGACGGCATGGAAATCCGCGAAGTAGTGCACACCCAATTGGCGGAAAAGTCTATTCTGTTGGTTCCTGAAGCCTCGTGGGTTCCCGTGCGCGAAACCGAAACTTCGCCATGGGTTTGGAGCGATTCCCCCAACGGCTTTTACGCGAATTCCACCGAGTTTGCGGGATCCCTTGGCGTGGCAGATCTGACCGATGCCACGTCGGCTTGGTTGTGCTTTTCCGCCCGTTGGGAACTTGAATCCGGCACGGACTATGTGCTGGTTGAAGCGTCAACAGACGGGCAACCCTGGGAAGCCCTTTGCGGTCTCCACACCCGACAGGGCACTACAACACAAAGCGCCGGAATACCGGTGTACAGCGGGTCCTCCGACTGGGTTAACGAAAAAGTGGACCTGAGCAGTTTTGCTGGCGGACAAGTAAATCTCCGCATCCGGTTGCTCAGCGACAATGCCGTTACGGCAGATGGCTTTGACTTGAAAGCACCCGAATTGGTGCTGATCGGGAAAGCAGGTTCGGGCCTGGAATCCAACCCGGACCTCATCTCGATGAAGCCCTTTCCGAACCCGGCAAACGGGGAAGTCATCCTGAATATTTCCGCGCAGGTTCAACCTGGACAATGGACGGTAAGCATTCTGGATGCCGCCGGGGTTTTGCGAGCAACGTATCCGGTACAGGCGGGAAACCAAACGCTTGATTTGCGCCAACTTGATTCAGGAATTTACCTCATGGCCCTGCGTGACGGGCACAGGACTGCCGCCTTGGAACGCCTTGTTGTGGTAAGACCCTGAGGACTTACTGCTTTTCGAGCGTATAAGTGGTAGTCAACAGCGAATCCGGACCGGCCAGGTACCAGCTTTCAATGTCCATTTTGGTGGAGGACAGTTTGGTAATGACCCAACGGTACTCAAACAGATCCGTATATACGAGGCATTTTTGCTCGTAGCGGTCCATGCGGTAACTGCTGAACTCAGAAGTATCCCCAAATTGGATATAGTACAGCGATCCGTTTTCCTGAAAGCTCAACAGCGGTTCCAGCGGAGCGCCGGCCGGATAATCCGGCGGAACGAGAGTCGGATCAAACAAAGCCACGGTGGAATCCCCGATCATGTACTCGGTGATTGCCCAGGTGCCGTACAACTTGCTCTCCTGTCCGCAGATATTAATCTTGCTGCAGGCGCTCATGTTGGTTAAAACGGCGGTTGCAAGAAGCAACCCGGTTGCTAATAATCCCATCGAATGAAAGCGAAACCTGGATTTGGTTCCCATAAAAGCGCTGGATTTGAGTTGGAGGAGTCGAACGTCCACGAAGATACGTATTCAGCCAAATTGTGATTGGAATGCCTATTCGTTCAATGGCTGGCTGTATAAAACGAAGGGTTAACGCGGAAAAACCGGGTTTTAGTACCAATCAGAGCCCTCGGATGCCGTTCTGGTAGGTCACAATAAACGCGTCCAGGATGCCGGCTTCGCGGATCACGCCCAGCACCTGCTCTGCTTCGTTCCGGGAAGGGAGATAGCCGATCACATAGCGGTAGAACCCCTGGGAGGAGGCTTCGACCTGAATTTTACCGAGCCAGGAGAAGCCAGCATATCGGTCGGATTTGTCGCTCCGGTTGATGCCCACCTGCACTCCATACCAGGTTCCCGTGCTCCAGGCTACTGCCGGGTTGTCCCAGCCTCGGATGTGGTCAGCGTCCGCATCCACTTGTTGCCAATTGCGCGCATCCCGGGCCGCAGCGATATCCCATGGCGAAGCCACCGTTCCCGGAGCAAACTCCCGCGGTTTGCTGTCCACAATAGCGTCAAAAAATGTGATTCTGAATTCCGTTCTCCGGTTGAACTGGTGGTCTTCTTCCGAACAGGGCACATCATCGGAACATGGATTGCGGAGCCGCAATTCTCCATAGCCCACCGCACGGATCCGGTCGGCGTAAATGCCATTTTTCAGCAGGTAGCTTCGGGCCGCATCGGCCCGGCGCTGCGAAAGTTTTTGGTTGTAACCGCTTGAGCTGCGCGAATCGGTATGTGACGAAATCTCGATCGTCATCTCCGGGTAGGTTTCCAGAAGTTTTAGCAGACGGTCCAGGTCTGGTTCGGCGTCCTGACGGATGGTATATTTCCCGTAATCGTAGTAAATATTATTCATTTCCACCACCAGATCTTCCTTCATTTCCGTCACCTCGGCAAGCACGGTCAACTGATCGCCACTCTGCAGATCACGCGCATCCAGGATGACCGGATCAGCAATGAAATTGGTTTTTTCCACTTCAAGCAGATAGGCTTCACCCGCCGGAAGCGGACCACCAAAAAAGCCGTCTTCGTCAACAGGCATCACTAAAACCGTGTCGCCGTCAGCGGAGTGGATAACCCGCGCCACCCCCCCCCCGGATGATTCCCCGGAAGTAGAACGAACGGTTTGCCCGAGCAGGTTGACGATAGCGCCGCTGTTGTTCCGGGCCGACTCCCGTTCAGCCAGCAACGCCAGTTCTTCGCCCAGATAAGCCTCCCAGTTTCTGGAAACTTCATACAAATCATCACCCCCCATGCCCCCGGGCCGGTTTGAAGCCAGCACGCCGATGGTATCCGTTTTCAGCCATACCAGACCAAAATCGTCATAAGTAGAATTCAGGGGTTCAGCCAACAGCGAAGGCTCCATCCAGCCTTTCTCCAATTTCCTGGCGTGGGCGATATACAGATCCAACCCACCAAACCCGGTTTGCCCGTCGGAGGCAAACCACAAGTTTCCGGAGGCATCCAGCGATGGATACAGTTCATCGCCGGGAGTATTGAGATCCGGACCCAGCCAGACCGGCTCAGACCACCCGGATTCCGTCATGTTGCTAGCGTAAAGGTCAAAGCCGCCGGCGCCGCCCGGCGCGTCGGAAGCAAAAATTAGTTGCTGTCCGCCCGCACTCAAAGCGGGATGCATCACCAGCGATTCGCCGGTCTGCAAATTGATCCACTCCGGCTCTGACCAGGTTGAACCCGTTTTCCTGCTCATAAAAAGCCCCAGCCCAAAGCTGCGGGTCCGCTCCAGGCCTCTGCCCGAGGTCAACACCCGGCTGCGCGTGAACAGGATTTGTTCCCCGTTGCCCGAAGATTGTCCCGGCCCGTCGTGGTAATCCGAATTCAGCGGATCCGGCAGCAAGGCTGCCGTGGGCTCTTCCGTTTGCCAGTTTCCGCTGTGGAACATTTCCAGATAGCCTTCACCTGTCCAGGGATCTGTTTCCCGCGAACTCTCCCGGCTTGAAGAAAACCACAATTCGCCATTGCCAAACGATGCTCCGAAATCATTGGCCGGGCTGTTGAGGGCCAGGTTCACCACGTCGAAGGGCGCTTTCTCCTGCACGGCGACCAGCTCGCAAGAAGAGAGTCCGGCGGTGCTTCGGTTGTCGTTCGGTTTGAGTTGTCCATAGGAACTGAACCAGCGCATAGCCGAGTCACATTTGCCCTGAATTTGTAAAACCCGGGCATACTGTAGATAATAATAGGCCAACAGCGTATCATCGCCGACCTTTGAAGCGTCGAGCGCTTTTGCATACCAATGCGAAGCCTGTTGAAAGTCTCCGGTCAACCGGTAACACTCGGCCAGTTTTAATCCGGCTTGCTGGTAGTTGTTTCCCTTCCGGCTCGGTTGCTTTTCCAGTGCAGTCTCAAAAAGGGGAATGGCTTTGGCGTAAGCACGGTCTTCAAACCACTGTTCAGCCTGGTCCAGGACAGCGCGCTGGCCGGTTGCAACCTGTCCTGCCACACTCAGCACGAGCAGGAAAAGCAGGCCTAATTGGCGTCGGAGAAATAGATGGAATGGCTGGAGTTTCATGGCGATATCAGAACACCCGGTGAGGACTCATGCGCGGCGAAACCGCGCCGCTGGTTGTTTGCTTCGGCAGATCAAAACGAATAAACACTTCGTGCGAGCCGCGGCTTGCGGCGCCAAGTGTTCCTAAATCAAGGTCGTAGCTGTATCCGACACCAAGCCCCTGTGGGAGGTCGAGCATCAGTTGTGAACTGATTGCGGGATTACTTCTAAAGCCGGCTCCGATCCAGATCGTCCGCATAAACTCGACGGCAACATTGGCTTCGGCCTGCAGCGGCGCGTGTTCAACGGCCCGCAACAAAGCCATGGTCCTGAACCGGATCACTTCGCCCTTACCGGCCAGGTAACCCGCCGAAGCAAAGTAGTGCCGCCCTTCGCGGGAGTTTCCGTCAGGCAAATACGCGCCCTTCAACAGCCTGGGCGCACTGACGGAGATAAACGCTTTTTCCCCCCAGTCATACCAGACGCCGAAACCCGCATTGGGCAAAACCCGGTTTTCATCCAGCGAGAACAGCAAATCCGATTCGTCAAAAACCGAAACAGCCGTCAGCGTAGCCCGGTGTATGGTTAGCCCGCCGTTCAGTCCCAGCGACAATTGCCCGCCACCGGCAGGAATCCTGTAGGCATACGCCGCTTTCATGGTGGTCTGCCGCGTTACGCCCAGCCGGTCGTCGCTCAGCGTAAAACCGAGGGCGTATTTGCGATTCTTGAGCGGACTTTGCACCGTCAGCACAGCCGTGCGGGGAGCCAGAGCAATGCCGGACCATTGATGCCGGTACTGCAGGGTAACCGCCAGGTTTTCCCGCGCTCCGGCGTAGGCCGGGTTGAAAAGAAGTTTGTTGTTGAGGTACAGGGATTGCAGCGGATCCTGCTGGGCGAAAAGCCGGCCTGGCATTAGCCCGGTGACCAGCACCAGCAGACCTTGCACAATCCGCAGGGAGGTTGAAGTGGCCATGGGTTAACGTCTCAGGGTTATGGCTCCGGTTACCAACGCCTTGGGGTCGTCCGGGTCCAGGGTTAACACATAGAAGTAGGTGCCTTCCGGAAGCGCATTTCCCCGGTAGCTGCCTTCCCAGTCATTCTCGTACGGTGCCGCGCTGAACACTTCATCGCCCCAGCGGTTCACCACGGCCAGCGTGTGTTCGGGATACAGATCCAAGCCCAACACGCGGAATACGTCATTTTTTCCATCGCCATTTGGCGAAAGGCCACCCGCCACTTCCAACTGGGTATAGTAAACCCGGAGCAGTACGGTGGCTTCGGCGAACTGCGTTCCGGCGTCATTGCACACCCGGTATCGCAACGAGTCCGTTCCGGCAAAATGATCAGCGGGGGAATAGCGAAGTTGTCCGTTCAACTCCACTGAAACCGAACCGCTGGCGGGAGTTCCGATGACTTCGAGACAGACTTCAGAGGCTGTCGGATCATCATTGTCCAGCACGGAAAGCAGGATTTCCTGGTCAGCCGGCA
>JANNSM010000321.1:0-13527 GCA_031402635.1 Bacteroidota bacterium
CATTTCCGGCTTCCCCTTCCGCCAGGCGTTTTCCGCTGAGTTCGGCATAGTACAATTGGGGAAAGGCCGCAGATATGGTTTGTTCCAGACAGCCGTAAGGATATTGAAGCAGGTAATCGAAGTCCCGGCTGAACGACAGCATTGGCGAGCGGCTCAACGTCAGTTTGACGCTCTTGACGATATCGGTTGAAGCCATTTTTGGCAAAACCAATTGTTGACCTCCGGAGATGCTCCCGCCCTGGCTCAGGTGCTGAAGGCCGGATGCCGGGCGTACGGCGATTTCTGTTTTTTGGTCGAATTGTTCTCCCAGCGCGCTGGCCAGAACCTTAACCGATGCTGTTCCTGTTGCCGATTCTGCTTTCAACCGGAAAAGAATACTGTTTTCCCGGTGAGCTTCAGCGGAAAATTTCTGGGATGAAGCCCCGACAATTTTCAGCGGTCCGGTAACCTGAACGGAGACATTTCCCCCGGCATTTTTATCGGTGGTATTGGCCACAATCACCGCCATTTCCACTTCATCTCCGGGACTGAGAAAACGCGGGAGGGCCGTGCTTAAAACCAGCGGATCGGCGATGGTGGTTGAAGCCGAAGCGGCACCAAAAGCATGGCCCTTCCAGGCGGCAGCCATCCAGTGCAATTCACCCGAAAACTCCGGGAGTTCAACGGAAAAACTCGCCTGCCCCCGGCTGTCTGCTTTGATGATTCCGCTCCAGAACGAAACCGGTTTAACGTGTTCCACCAAAACAGGGTTCAGTCTTTTTTCCAGTTCATAACTGCCATCGCCGCCACTGAGTCCGCCGCCGGCGAAAAGGTCCGGAAACAATTGACCGTACAGATCATGAGACCGCACTTCAAGCGCCCGTTTGCGAAAAAAGAAGGCATAAGGATCCGGGTCTTTCATACCCGAGATTTGCAGAATACCCTGATCAACAGCAGCAATCGTGAGAAAAGCATTCGGAGCGGTTTGTACCGTCACGGTACGTGAACGGCGGGAACGGCTTTCGACAGGTACGATAAGCTTTACCGGCAACTGGTGACGGCTGTCTTCAATTTTCAATGGCGCGTAGCCGTGGGCGACCGTCAGGGGCAGGTTGGATTGGTCCGAAGGCCGGATCAGCGTTGCACTGATGTAAGCCGTTGGCAGCCATTCCCCCGGCAAATCCAGTTTGAGGGAAGCGGATTTATTATCGGTTGACAGGAAATATTTCTTCAGCACTTTGTCGCGCTCAATGGTCACGATCAGCCTGCCGTCAAATGGCGTTTTGAACAGTATTTCTGCACTTTCCCCGGCCATATAGGCCTCTTTGTCGGTGGTGATGTCAACCTGTCCTTCGTTGTTCACTTCAAACGAACGGTAATCCGTGTCCCCCCAGCCATAAGCGTAGAACGATCGTTCCACAAAATAATTCGAGCCGGGCCGGCTAATGCGCAGCGCGTATTTTCCGGATTGCCGCGGAGTAAATGAATACCGGGAGGCTGCTCCGGAAATCTTGATTTGCTCGGTGGAAATCACTTTTTCCACTTCCCGGCTTTCATACCGGTATTGACTTCCCTGGCGCACCAGGTTACTTTCCCATTCAATTTTAACCACCTTGACGTTTACCGCCTGATTGGAAAGCGCCCGGCCTTTTGCATCAACAGCTACCAGCGGGAATGCAACGCTTGAACGGGTAGCCATATACTCCGGCGAAGGGCCGATGCCAAAAAAAACATCCTGTGTGCGGAGCGTGAACGAATTTCGGCTATAAACGGGTCGGCCGGTTTCATCAAACACGGTCCAGGTAAGTTCTCCCCTTGCCAGGCCGATGTCTTTCCAATCCGGCAGGCGCAAACTGAATATTCCCTCTCCCCGGGCGTCCGTTTGTCCATTGGCGGAAAAGCGTTCCTGGATATTATTGGCTGGATCGAAATGCCAGCCGGCAAAGCCTTCAAATGCGATGGAGCTTCTGCTGAGATTGACCTCCGCTTCCCAATTGCGGTTTGCTGCCGGCGGACCGTAAAAATTCAGCACTTGCAGCGAAGCCCGCAGCGAGTCTCCGGAAAGGTATTCGCTGGCGCTGATGCCCGAATTCAGCCTCAGCCGGTCCGGCACAAATTCTTCGACCGAAAATCGAAATCCGTTCAGGTAAACGTCGTTGCCGGTATATAAATCCGCGGTCCACGATCCCGTGGGAACACTGACCGGGAAATCAACCTGAAAGGCCAGGGAGCCTTCGGCATCCAATGCCTGGCGGATCGTGCGCCATAACCGTCCGTCCGGCTGGCGAATCCGGACTTGCACGGGCAGACGGCCCGGTGAATTCCAGGTTGCCGGTTCCCGGACAATGCCGGCGAAATTGGCGGTTTCGCCAGGTCTGTACAAATCGCGCTCTCCATACAGGTAAGCATCGTAAACCAGCTCGGAAGTCCGGAGGCCACCGACATCAAAACGGGAGGATTCCACCTCGGTCTGGTTAAATGCTAAAAAATTGTAATCTGATCCGCCGCGAACACCGATCATGCCAGCCTGAAAACCGGCACTGCGTTCTTCTTCAGTTTCCCAGACAGCAACCCCGTTGGCATCGGTTTTTGTACGGTGAATAAGCTGGTTGTGGGTGCTGAAGAAATTCACGTCAAGACCAGCCATCGGTTTGGCCGATTGGATGGAATGGGCAAAAACGATCACTTGGTTGGCCGAAGCCTTGGCGATCAACCCGATATCAGAAACAGCCACAATGCGCGTATCGGTCAGGTAGTGTTTATCGGTTGAGGTGACTTTGACCACATAAACCCCGTTAAACCGGGGCAACCGGTCCTGAAAATCCAGGTTGAGCAGCCGGATTGCGCCTTTCGTCTGGAGGTCTTTGGTGCGGTATTTTTTTCGAAATATTTCTTCACCAAATGCATCGGTGTCGTAATAGCGAAACTCGTAGTACTCTTCATCGCCTTCCCAGTCATAGAAACCGTCATAGTATTCGCCCTGGCGCAAAAAGGCCAGGATATTGTTTTCAAAGACCTTGACCACGCTGACTTCTACTTCGGGTACGGAATTGATTTGGACAGCGAGGTTGCGGGGTCCGCTGCGGGTGAGATATTGTCCTTTGGTGGATGCAAAAATGACCTGGGGTCGGAGTTGTTCAAAAGCAATTTGCTGACTGAACCCTGTTTTCAGCGTGCCGCCGAGGTCGCCTTTCAGACCGGCTTCTAAAATCACCCGGTATTGGCGTTCCACATCAAAAGCGGCGCTTTTCAATACCAACTCGTTGTTGTGATGCTCCACCGTAAAGGCAAGCGGGGGTTCGAGCTTTATCCGCTGCGCAAAGGATTCACTGATCAGGGACTGGTTGAACGCCAACTGGACGATACCCTCAGAGCCATCGTGTTGGGCCACCAGTCCGGTGACTTCGAGTTTGTCTTTGTCCGGGACTTCGGCGCTGAATTGGAATCGCTTTTCGCTGGCCCTGTTTCCCCCGGTTGCTTCAAGCCCTGGTTCAAGGGTAAAATTGAGGGAACCCTTCAAAGACTCCGTCCCCTGAATGGCGATGGAAAGCTCCGTTTCCGATGCTGGTTCCAGCCAATCTAATTGGAGTGTGCGATCTGCATTGCTCACCTCCAGCAAACGGCTAACCTGTTCGCCATTGACCGGGTAATTGAACGAGAGATCTGCTCTCAGCCAGGGAGCGCTGCTTCCCGGAGGCCGGGTCCAGAATAGTCTGACGCCCTGCATAACCGGGTCAGGCGTGTAAAAATTCCAGGAATGGTCTGGTTCTAGCGCCGGGGCATCGGGTTTAAACTGTCTGACAGATTCATCGAGCGTTGCCTGATAACTGGTGGCCGGGGCCCAGGGTCTCGCCGGCGAAAACTCCAGCGTGTTTGCACCCGTCCAGCGAAATTGCCCTTCAATTGGGGGATCGAATCGCACATACGCTATTTTTTGCCATTGTTCAAAAATGGAATCCGGTGCCAGGTTGGCGTTCAGGTAGAAAGTAAGGTTTGATTCCCGGGGAATTTCGCCCTCAATTGAAGCACCCTGAATGATCAATCCATCCGCTCCGGATTTGGAACGGCACCCGGACAGGTAAAAAAGGCCTGCAACCAGAACAAAGCAGGAAAACAGCGAAAACTTCGACATTTTCGAAAGTTACAGAAGCCTCAGAAATCTCTCAGGTATCGGGTTGATAAACTGGATTAGTTTTCTAAATTTGGATGAGTGGGGCAATACCCGTAAAAACAGGAGTTTTAATAAAATTTTACGAATATGATCATTACGTTCGAAGAACTCCGACACTTGAAAGACAGCATGCCGGCTGGAAGTATTGAGAAAATTGCGGAAGAACTCGGCATTGAAGCCGATACCGTTCGCAACTATTTTGGCGGCGATCACTACGACACCAATACCACCATTCCGGGCGTGCATTTTGAAAAGGGTTCCGGCGGGGGATTGGTTGAAATCCAGAATACGGCTATTCTGGATGCTGCGCGCAGGATTGCGTCAAAGCAAGTCTGACAGCCTTCGGGTTGGTCACATTAGCCTTCTGACGACTTGGCGTTCACCCAGTCGGCACAAGGAAAGTGTATGGAAAATTTTTAAGGCATTTGTCCTTTTGCCCGAGATTAAGAGGATAAACTGTAGTGTAAAATCGAGTATAAAATCGAAAGTAAAACCGAGGGTAAAATCGAGTATAAAACCGAAGGTTAAAACCAACTATTAAGCGTTGAACCCTTTTCGCAAACCGGTGGTGAACCGATGGCAAACCAGTGCTGAACCGATTTCGTTCGGTGTTTATGTAATGTAATCTGGCCTGATGCTGCAAGATGCGGCAGATCAGGCTTCTTCCAGCACTTCTTTGTGATGCAGGGCGATCTGGGCCTGAATTTCCTGGGGCACCGGAGCGTACTCCATAAAGACCAGTGAATCCTTAGCCCTTCCCTGAGTTAAGGAGCGAAGGGTGGAGGAGTATTTATACAATTCCGCCAGCGGAATCCTGGCCTCAATGATCTGGTAACGCCCGTCGTTGTTCATCCCGACGATCTGCGCCCGTCTTGTTTGCAAATCACCCATGACATCTCCGCTCATCTCGGCCGGCGTCTTGACGGTCAACAGGTAAATGGGTTCCAGAAGCCTCGGTGCGGCGTTGCGGAACGCTTCGCGGAAAGCCATCGCAGACGCGGTTTTGAACGCCATATCGTTGGAATCAACCGGGTGCATTTTTCCATCGAAAACACTCACGCGAACATCGCGGACATAGCTGCCGGAAAGCGGGCCGTCTTCAAGCTTGCTCATAATGCCTTTCATAATCGCTGTCGAAAATTTGGCATCAATTGATCCCCCGACAATACACCAGTTGAAGAGCAGTTTGCCCCCCCAGTCCAAATCAATGTCGTGAGTATCCCGGACGGTCATTCCGGCCGGCGGAGCCATTCCTTCTGTCCAGGGTTCAACCAACATATGGACTTCGCCAAATTGTCCCGCTCCCCCGGTCTGCTTTTTGTGCCGGTAATCGGCCTTGGAAGAGCGCGTGATGGTTTCCCGGTAGGGGATTCGGGGAATGGCAAACTGAACCGGAACCTTGAAGCGTTCTTCGAGCCGCTGTTTGAGGATGTTCAGGTGAAGCTCACCTTGTCCGTGAATGATAATCTGGCGAAGCTCCGGCGAGTGTTCCACCCGGTAGGTCGGATCTTCTTCCATGAGTTGGTGCAGCCCGTTGGCCAGTTTGTCTTCGTCGCCCTTATTCAGGGTTTCCAGGGCTGTGCGGATACGCGGTTGCGGAAAGACAATCGGCTGAATGGCCCGGTCATGTCCTTTAGGCGAAAGGCTGTCGTTGGTATGGGTGTCCTTGAGCTTAACCGTAGCGCCCAAATCACCTGCCACGAGCTGGTTGACCTGCTCGCGAAGTTTGCCGTTGATAACAAACAATTGGTTGAGGCGCTCGGAATGGCCTTTTCGGACGTTGTTCAGATCCATGCCCGGTTTGAGCGTGCCGCTATACACCTTGAAAATGGACATCTCGCCGAGATGGGCTTCGCTGACTGTTTTAAAAACAAAAGCGAGTGGCTCGCCCTGTGGATCAGGCTTGACGGCACCTCCGTCAGACAACGCAGCGGGGGCCATCTCTGCGGCAGTCGGACAGATGTCATGAATAAATCCCATGAGCCGGCCGCTGCCCATGTTGTGCCGGGCGGAAACACAGAACACCGGGAAAAAGTCCGCAGTCTGTACGGCCAGCCGAAGTCCGTTTTGCAATTCTTCTTCGTCCAAAGTTCCCTTTTCGAAATACAATTCCATGAGGCCCTCGTCGTGTTCTGCTGCAGCTTCAACCAACGCGTTATGGAGCGCTGCAGCGCGCTCTTTTTCGGATTCGGGAATTGGTTTTTTCTCCGGTTTCCCGCCGTCCGGTTTAAACTCGTACATGGTCATTCGCAGCACGTCAACGATGCGGTTAAACCCTGTGCCTTCGTTAAGGGGATACTGAATGGTGATCACCTGTTTGCCGAATCGTTCGCGGAGCTGGTCAACCGTCCGTTCGAAATCAGCCTTTTCTGTATCCAGTTGATTGATGACAAACAGCGTGGGTTTGTGGGCTTCGTGGGTATTTTCCCAGATCAGTTCTGTGCCCACTTCAACACCGTACTGGGCGTTCAGCACCATGATCACCGTGTCAACGACCTTCAGCGCCGTATGAATTTCTCCCACAAAATCATCAAACCCCGGGGTGTCAATGAGATTGATCTTGACATCCCGCCAGTTCAGGTGAAGCAGGGTTGAAAACAGTGAATTTCCCCTTTCCTGTTCAATCGAGTTGTAATCGGAAACCGTGTTGCCGTCCTCCACCGTCCCCCGTCGCGGGATTGCTCCGGCTTCAAAGAGCATGGTTTCAGCCAATGTGGTTTTACCCGAGCCCTGATGGCCGAAAAGGGCCACGTTCTTGATGAGTTTGGGATCGTTGGGATTCATTTTCGGCAACACAAAATGACCATCGCCCACCCGTGGCAAAGGGGATGCCCCAGGCGCGGTCGGTGAAGAAAATAGCGATCAGGATGAAGGCCCCCCTAAAGCCCCGCCTTGAACCGAACAGGATAAATATAGCAGATTGGCGCAAAGATTGACGCAAAGATTGGCGAAAATATTCGCACAAAAGTTGGCATTACCTGATTACCGAACCAGATGAACAATGGTGTTTTTCTGAAGGATTTGCCCGGTAAGCGAACGAGCCCTCAACACGGCAGGGTAAGTCCCGATTTCCTGCGGCAGGCCTTTGTAGGTGCCATCCCAGCCCTGACTCAGATTCGCAGTGCTGAACAGCAGTTCACCCCAGCGATTGTAAACCGAAAATTCCAGCAATTCCGCAAGTCCCCGGTTGATGACCAGCAGCTCATCATTTTGGCCGTCTCCGTTGGGGCTAAAGGCGTTCGGGAGATAAATTTCCAGAAGTTCCAGAACGGTCACGGTAAGCTCGCGGCTATCTGAACAGCCATTGACATCGGTCAGTAGCAGTGTATATGTTGTGGTTTGTAGCGGGTTGGCCGCAGTAAATTGAGCTTCCGGGTCGGAGAGCCCGTCGGTTGGTGACCACTGATAAAATGTGCCTGCCGAGCTTTGGAGAAAGGCCGTTTCGCCCGTAAAGATGGTGGTATCGGCCAGTGCTTCAACATAGGGAAGGGGGTTCACCAGCAATTCAAGGTTCAGTGTATCCAGGCAGCCGTTAGCATCGGTGATGACGGCACTGTACGTTGTTGTCCGCGAGGGCGAAGCCTGCGGATCCGGACAGTCTGCGCAACTAAGACCCTCTGCAGGAAACCAGCGGTAGGTCAGGCCTCCCTGCGCAATAAGACCCACTTCCTGACCAAAACAGATCACCGTATCCGGACTTATGCTGCCTGCAAAGACAAAGACCGTCACCGTGATACTGTCGCTGACAGCGCAGCCGTTGATACTTGTGGCCATGGCCGAATAGGTTGTGGTTACAACCGGGCTGGCCACCGGATCGGGTGCCGTGGGATCGGACAACCCGGCGGCCGGGCTCCATGCCCAGGAAAAACCTCCGGGTGGCGGAGTGCCCGTACCCAGGGCACCGAGCTGCACATTATTTTCAGCGCAAAGGTTAACGTCGGGGCCGGCATCAACTGAAAGGCTAAAGTCGCGCGAAATGGTCAGGCTATCCGACGCGAGGCAGCCGTTGTCGCTCAGAGAAACCTCATAGATAACCGGGCTGCTGATTGGAGAGGCTACCGGATTTTGGATGAACGGATTGCTGAGTCCGGTTGCCGGAAGCCAGGTAATGTCAAGTGCGCCGGCATCGATCTCACAAAAGCTCAGCCGGAGGTTGGGGCGGTTGCCGGAAACGACAGGACTTTCATCAAGCCCGCAACCGCTGCTCAGCAAATTGAAATCAATCACCGTTGATGCGTAGGGGGTGGGGCTATAATAGATTTTGTCATCGTCCGTGAAACCATAATCGGGGTTATCGAAACAGATTTCGACCAGCAATGCCTGATCTCCTCCCCAGGCATATGGTGTGCTAAGCATGAAATTATTCCAGCCACTTATCGTGCTGTAGTTCAGCGGTCCGAATACCGTTTCTGTGCCGGCTGTAAATCCCGCGCTCAGATTGTCCTGGTCACTGCAACTCAGTTTGATGGTCAGATTCCGGTAGGCGGATGTGCTGTTTTTTTCGCTCACAAAAAATGCCAGTTCAGCAATAACTCCGCCGTAGAATCCGGCTGCGTTCAGGTCTCCAACCGAATACAGAATTTGCATCCGGCTGTCATCGTAACCGCCCTTGAACGGAGTTTGACCACTTGTGCTGAGAAATTCTTCGCCAACATCAACGGTTTCCAGCGCTGCACAAGGTGTTGCCGTGCTTCCACATAGCGGAGCCAGATTAAACTGAGCGCTCTCTCCGGGACAGAGCAGCGATTTGTCCGTGATTGCATTGAATTGCGGAATGGCGCCCAGAATGACTACCGGAATACTGTCCAGGATTGCGCAGCCGGTATCGGAAATCATCGTAACCTGATAATTGGTTGTCGAAAATGGCGATGCCTGGGTGACCGGGTTGTCCGGATTGCTCAGGCCGGTTTCCGGAAACCAGGCATAGGAGTAAGGACCCCAAACCGGGTCCGTTGACACGCCGATAGTGGTCAGTTCCGGCCGGCAAAGGGTGTCTCCGGGGCTCAGCAGGTAATTGAACGGCGGCACTACGGTCACACGAACGGTATCCCGGTTTCGGCAAAAGGCACTGAGGTTGCTGGTAACGATATAATCCGTGGTGAGCAAAGGGGTTGCCAAGGGTATCTGACTAAGCGGGTCGTCCAGGCCGGTGGCCGGGGTCCAGAGAAACGCGCTTCCACCGCTCGCGTCCAATTGAGCCGGAATCCCGCCCGGACAAAAACTTTTATCGGGTCCCGCAAAGGTTCCCGGAATCAATTCCAGGTCGAAATTGAAAATCTGGTTGGAGAAAACAGGACAGGCATCATCCTGAACGGCAACTGTGAAAGCGTAAAATCCCGTGTCTGCCGGGCTGGTAGCCCAGCTAACCGACACGGTAATAGGATTGATTCCGCTACTGATCACTTCCGCTCCCGGTAAAACCAACGAAACCGAACTGCTCAGCGCCAGGCTATCAGATGGGTTTGGATCGGAAAAGCTCAGGGAAAACCGGATGGTATCCCCCGGGCAGGACTGCAGCGAGTTGATATCGGTTGCCTCCGCGCCTTCAAGACCGCTGAACGAGCCATCGGCCACCGGGGCAAAATTGGACGGGCAGTTGGTCACCACAACCTGGATATCCCGCATCGTGCTGCCCACCTTTTCACCTTCGCGGAACTCTTCAATCAACACGGTCAGCACACCCGTTTGCTCTCCGGCCGGTGTAAACGCGATTTGTCCGGATGCTTCGTCAAATAAAAATACCCCGCCAACGGCTGCCATCGGTGAAGTCAGCGAAAATCCCGAGGCATAGGGGATGCTGGAGGCACCTTCCCCGAGCGGATTGATCAGGGTGTATACTAACGAATCACCGTCTGCGTCTATGGCACCATGGTTGAAGTTGAACGGTTCCCCGTTGCAGATGTAGGTAACCGGGAGCTGGGTAAAAAAGACCGTATTGTTACACAGACCATCCGTATTGTCGAGCGTTGCTTCAACATACAATTGCTCGCCATCGGGATCAACCAGGTTGTCAATGGCTTCGTTACGGCAGCATATGCCGTAAGCCAAAACATAGTCCGGGCAGCTCAAGGGAAAGGTCACGACTTGCGAGTAGGAATAAACCTGTACGCCGGGATAGGGACCTCCGCTGCAGGAAGACAAGGGTAATCCCGCCGCGCAGATTGGCGAAACTTCCTGGCCGAAATAGAACGTGTCAAGGCCCGTGAACAGGGTATCGGGAACCAGGGTCAGGGTATAACTCAACCCGCAACTCACCGAAGACAAGTCCACCGATGTTGTGGAAGGGGCGTCAATTCCCGCACAATCCCGAAAAAAAGTGAGGCGTATCTCATAGGTATTCGGGCCAACACAGGTATAGGTCAGGTCGGCACCCATGGCGTGGGTGGCAGATACGCGTTGGCAATAAAGAGTCAACAACAGGGTAAAAAAAACAGCGGAAACAGCGCGCAAACCGGACATAGAAAAAAGTATTGAGGCGGAGGATAAAAACGTCAGCGGGAAAAAAACTGCAGATGGTCAGTATAAATGTAAATAAATCCGGACGCATGATTTTCCTGACCTATACGTTCATGGCCTGCGAAGCCACTGCACGATGGCTGCCGCATCCTGATTCCGCATACACCGGAAATGCCCTTCGGGGCAAGCGGCGTGTCCGATTTTAGAACAGGGCCGGCAGGGCAGGCCCGGCACTTCGGCCAGGTAGCCGCCGCGATCCAGGTAGGTTTGCATCGGGTCTGACCCGCCAAAATAAGGGTACATGCCCAGGCGGGGCGTGGTGCTTCCCCAAATGCTGCAAACCGGTTTACCAAAAGCGCTGGCAATATGCATCATGCCGGTATCCGGGCTGATGACTTTTTCCGCTGCGCGGATCAGCGCCGCCGATTCCTGAAGGGAAGCCAAACCGGCGGTATTCCAAACTTTTTCCGGGTGTGTTGATGCGAGGAGCTCGCCGGTTTCGCGGTCTTCGGGTCCGCCGACCAGCAACAGGGGGTGGGGGGCATCAAGACAAATGGCGCTCAGCAGTTCCTGGGGTGGTCGTTTGGTGCCTTGCCTTGCACCGAGCACGAGGGCGTCAAAACCCTGTTGAAATGACGGGGGCAATTGGTGGAGCAGGCGGTCTGCTCCGGGTGCGAGAAACAGTTCAAGTCCCAGCCCGTCATTAACCACCCCAAGGTCAGAAGCTGTGTTCAAGTACCGGTGCACCACATGCTGCTGCCCGAGCCAGTCCTTGCGGAAGCGGACGTACAACCATTTACGGATATTCAGTTTTTGGAATGAACGGGAAGCAACACCAGCCAGCCCCGCTTTAATCAGGGATGTTCGCAGATTGTGGTGCAGATCAAGGATAAAATCGAAATGCTCTTGCCGCAAAAGCCGGATTAATTGTGCGGGAGAACCGTTGAGCCGGTGAATTTTGGTTATGTAAGGGTTGTCCTGCAGCAGGGCGGCAAACCCGGACTTTGTAGCAAAATGGATTTCGGCCCCTTCGACCTGATGATGCACGCAGCGGATTACCGGGCTGCACAGCACGATATCGCCGATGGAGCTGAACCGGAGGATCAGAATTTTCACGCGAGTAATAAATGAACAGTTGGGGTAGTGGCGGTTCTATTCATCAGGAAAGGTCACAATGAGAAGGGGTTGTGGGATATCGGGAATTTCGAATAGGATCATAACCGGCCGATCTTCACGGCGTCAAATACCTGTCTATAGCAGTAGTTCAGGGCACTTCCCTGTGTTACAGCCTATTTGGCGAAGACTTGCATTGGCCCGGTCAAAGGTCGTATTTCGGGAACAATCGGGGTTCAGTTCACCAGACGTTGTAACGATCCGGGACACTTGCAAATTTCGGTGAATAGGAGTAATCAACATGTTCATATTCTTCCGAATCTGAAGGAATCCGGTTAATTTAGAGGGTTAAATTTAAAGGCGTTTAACAACGAACCGCCTTAGGTATCTCTCTAATTGTCCAAACCCTCTCAACAATCCACTTTACATGAAGACAATTCAAACTCTTGCCTCTCTGGGGCTAGCGTTCATGGTGAGCGGCTCGGTATCGGCTCAGCACCGGTGCTACAGCAGCGAATACATGAACCAACTTATCGATCAGCACCCGGAAATGGTGCAAAATATGGAAGCCATTGAGGCTCACACCCGGGAGGTTCTTGCCAGCGGGAGCGATCTGCGTTCAAGCCTTTCCACGTATACGATCCCGGTTGTTTTCCATGTCGTGTATAACGGCGCTTCCGAAAACGTTCCCGACAACGTAATCCTGGGCCAGCTCGATGTGCTCAATGAAGATTTTGGTGCCTACAATGCCGACATTTCCACGGTTATTCCGGCCTTCACCAGTCTTTATGCCAACTCCGATATCCAGTTCTGCCTGGCCTCCGTTGACCCGAGTGGCAACCCAACGACCGGCATTACGCGCACGACAACCACCCGCACCAGCTTTTCCTACACTACAGACCAGGTGAAAAGCAACGCTACCGGTGGTAAAGACCCCTGGCCAACCAACCAGTACCTGAATATCTGGGTTTGTGATATTGGAGGAGGAATTCTCGGTTATGCTCAGTTTCCCGGCGGTCCTGCCGCAACAGATGGCGTGGTGATTGACTACCAGTACACCGGTCGCGATTCCTGGGCTTCCGGTCCCGGCTTCCCATATGACCTTGGCCGGACGGCAACCCATGAGGTGGGCCATTGGCTGAATCTCAAGCATATCTGGGGCGATGGCGGCTGCGGTGTTGATGACGGTGTTGCGGATACGCCGGATTCGGACGGTCCCAACTTTGGTTGTCCGCTTTCTGAAACGGCCTGCGGCACATTGAGCAACGTTCAGAATTACATGGACTATTCCGATGACGACTGTCTGGTGATGTTCTCTGCCGGTCAGGGTGCCCGGATGCGCGCTACCCTGGTAGCCGGGGGATCCCGCAATTCAGTTGGCAATGCCGCGGCTACGAAGTGCTCCGGCACCACGCCAACTTGTGCAGTCCCTGCAAGTCCGACAACCACGATCGTCAGCGCTCCCACAACGGCCACTACCTCCTGGTCTGCTGTTTCCGGTGCAACCGGTTATGCCCTGCAGGGCCGCCAGTCCGGCGGAGTTTGGCAGGATGTTTCGGTCAGCGGCACCAGCCGGACCTTTACCATCTTCAAGGCCAACAGAACTTATGACTGGAGGGTTAGAGCTAACTGCGGCGGCAGCTTTTCGGAGTACACCGCCATTCAAACCTTCACGATGCCGGCAGCCCGCTACAGCTCCGAAGGTACCGAGTTGAGCCTGTTCCCGAATCCGGCCAGCCAGGAGCTTACCCTCGATATTACCGCGCTGAATGGTTCTGCCATTGAGCTGACTGTTGTTGATCTGCTTG
>JANNSM010000322.1:0-2515 GCA_031402635.1 Bacteroidota bacterium
GAAGTGCACGCGGGAATCGCCAGCATCCAGATGGTGAGCCCGCCTGGCTACACTCCGACCAGACTCGCGGAATTCAGCGGTGAACCCGGTGTTGATATTGAAATGGTCGGGCTTACGCCGGCACCCGAACGCCTGCTGTTCATCACCGGTGGCAATCCGAATAACCAGGGAGAAATTCCGAACCCGGCAAACCTGCCCGACCCGCGGGCACGAACACTGTGGTCACTGTCAGTGGAAACAGGTACGAAATTCCCGCTGGATACGAGCACGAGTCCGGCGATTTCTTCGGCGCGAGTCGCTCCGGGTGGACGTAGTGTGGTGTACGCCAAGGGTAAGGAAGTGTGGTCCCATCCCTTGCCGGAAGGCTCAGAGCTTGTGCCGGGAATGGCGGAGCGTCTGTTCACAATACGGGGCTCTGTCGCGGAATTGTTGTGGTCGCCCTCCGGCAAGCGCCTGGCGTTTGTCAGCAACCGGAGTAATTATGGAAGGGGGACCTACAGTTATGTGGGCGTCTATGAGCTCCGCAGCCGCAGCGTCACCTACATGGCACCTGGAGTTGGCGTTGACCGTGATCCCGTCTGGTCCCCCGATTCCGAACGCATAGCCTTCATACGCGCCGGTGAGGAACCCAAAACCTGGCGCTTTTCCGATTTACGGCAGGCCTCCCCGTTTTCCATTGTCGTGGCCGAAGCAGCCAGTGGCGATGGAAGGGTGATCTGGACTTCCACCATTGGATATGGCGGGCATTTCAGCGGGTTTGACGAAGGGGCCGGGAGCATTGCAATTAACCTGCTGTGGCTGGAAGACGACCGCCTGGTATTCCCCTACGAACTTACCTCCTGGAAGCACCTGTACGCCATTTCTTTGGCCGGGGGTGAGATTCAGGCGCTCACGGCAGGAAAGTTCGAGGTCAACGGCATGTCGCTGTCAGCCGACAGGAACAACCTGCTGTACTGGGCGAATTCGCCGGAAGATCCTTACCGTCTTCACTTGTACATAATTTCTGCAAGTAAGGGTATGCAGTCAGGGCGGTTCAGTGATGGACTGGGAATTGAGTATGACGGCTTCTATTCCTCAGACGGTGAAGCCCTGTATTTTCGGCAGGCAGGCCCGACCACCCCCGAGAGATTGCTGGTCAGAACCGTGGCCGGAGAGGAATTACAAATCAGCAGCGGCCCGCTGCCCGGGTCCCCTCTGACGAACAAAGCCATTGCCGGAGAAGTGGTTACTTTTGAGTCCGAGGACGGGCTTGGTATTAGTGCCGTGCTATATCGTCCTCCAGTCAATGCGGATGGAAAAAAGCGACCGGCCATAGTGCATGCCCATGGCGGGCCCAGCGCCCAGATCTATCCTGTTTGGCGTTCCTTTTTCGGCTACTCCACGGTGATGCAGTATTTTGCCAGCCGTGGCTACGTGGTGCTGTCGGTCAATTATCGCAGCAGCACCGGCTTTGGCCTCGATTTCAGGGAACCGGAGAGCTACGGCGGGCGTGGTGCAGGCGAAGTACAGGATTTTATTGCCGCTGCAAACTTTTTGACTACCCTGCTTCCGGAAGTGGATTCCGACCGCCTGGTGATCTACGGGCATTCATTCGGGGGGCATATCGTCCCGAATGTACTGGCCCGGTCCGATGTTTATGCCGCGGGGATCCAATCCGCCGGGATCTCCGACTGGGTGGTGGAGATGGAAATGGATGAAGGCGCGGTCTTACCTTTCAATATTCCTCAACGTCTCGAGATAGAAGAGCTGGCCTACTCTTCGTCAGCGATTTCCCAGATTGAATTGTGGGGTGATGAGCCTGTTCTTTTCCTGCACGGTGATGACGATCATTCCGCCGCAATGCAGCAGACCCAGGAGTTGTATTTGGCGTTGCAACGCCGGGGAATACTCGTAGACGCGCTGATTTTCCCCGGCGAGATGCATGGCCTGCGCCTGTATCAGAACCAGGCCGCGTATATCCGGAAAATTGAAGCTTTCCTGGGAACCGTATTTGGTCTGCAAGAGGACTGAAAAGTCACAAGTCTGATCTTTTGGATACGTTGAATCCGGAACTCCACTCCAATCGTTACACTTGCTTGCGGGGTAAAAAAAATGCATGTTTTCAACCAACGGTTTTATCGTGTCTATGTTGTACCTGCCGCGGTCTTCCAGTCAGTTGGCATCGGTGGCGGTTATGGAACCGGCCGGGAGCTGATTGAATTTTTTACCTCATTTGGCCCGCTGGGCGGATTACTCGGAATGTTGCTGGCGGCGCTGCTCCTGGGCGTTATTCTGGCATTGACTTATGAATTTGCGCGCCGGTTTCACCTGTATGACTATCGCAGCTTCTTCAAAAACCTGATCGGCAGATACTGGTGGTTGTTCGAAGTGCTGTATCTCACCCTGGCGATGATCGCCCTGGCAGTGGTTGCATCCGCTGCGGGTGAGATACTGGAAAGTACCTTTCATATTCCTCCTGCGGTTGGCGTAATTTCAATGATGATCATTGTCGGCATTATTTGCTTTTACGGCAGGG
>JANNSM010000323.1:0-13790 GCA_031402635.1 Bacteroidota bacterium
CTCCGTTTTTGTGGCCGTAACCGATGTAGTCATTCCGCTTCCGCTAACCGCTCTGCTAAGCGGAGGAAGCCTTGTGCTTGATGCCGGCAACCCCGGAGCAACGTACCTCTGGTCAACCGGTGAAACCACACGCTCGATTACCGTGACGGAACCGGGCTTTTACACGGTGAGTGTTACCGATCCCGATGGTTGCACCGCGGCTGCTTCGGTGACTGTTAGCGGCCTGAGCGGTTTATCCGAAGCCTTTGCCGGCGCTTTGCAGGTGGGTCCCGTTCCGACAACCGGTGACCTGAATCTTTACTGGCACGGAGGCGAAATACTGGACGGCTGGGCAAGAGTGCTGGCCGCTGACGGACGCATGGTCTGGATGGGAAGGACACTGATGGCCCCTGGATCATCGTCTGTAATTCCACTTCGGCAGGTGGCTTCGGGAACTTATGTTCTCCGGGTCGAAACGGCTGCCGGGCAATGGATCAGCCGAACCTTCATCAAAGCTGACGAATAATTATGGCGTCCGGTTTATTCATCTCCCTGGTGAATCACCGGAACTTCCGATTCAAATCGCTTGACCTTGACTTCACGCTCTTTCTCGGCAATGTAGAATGACGTGTACACCGATTCCACCCCGCTTTTCAACGTGATTTCCATGTTGTTCTGGGCCAGGCGGAAGCGATTGCCTAAAATGGATTCATCCATAGAAAGGATGTAAGTGCCATTGGGCAAATAGAACGAAAAGTTGCCTTCCAGATCGGTGAGCGCGTGAAAATCGCGCTCACCGTCATTTGAGGTGGCGGTGATTTTAATATTGGTCAGATCCAGCGGTTTGTCGTCCGCCACAGCAATTTGCTGGCGATTGACATACACATTGCCGGAGACTTTTACTCCACGGACAAAGGGAATGTATTGAATTTCGCTGAAGCCGATTTTCAGGGAATCCGGAAGATTGGGGAACCACCCTTCCTGTTTGACCAGGGGCGTAACCGATAAGCGGTAGGCCGCATTTTCCATATTGCGAATGGTGGCTTTGCCCTGCAGGTCGGTGATCACTTCGTAATTGCCCAAACCGATGACCACATTGTCAATCGGCAGTTCGTCCTGATCGCGGAACCCATTGCCATTCAGGTCATAAAAGGCAATAAAGGCCGATGTGGAAACTTTGCTTTTTACAAAAGGAATAGGAATGCCGAATTCCTTTCGCATTCCGATACCAAAAGTAACGTTGTTGTTGACCACGGGTCCTGAAGGGTTTTCAGAGGCCGGAGCTGCGAAGGGGCCGGAATAATTATCGTAGTTGGATTGGAAGTTATTGCTGGACAGGGTGTACCCGAATTGCAATTCAAAGCGCCACCCGGTATTGCTGAAATAATACATCCTGGGGTAAGTGCCAATAGTGTGGCTCTTGAATTGGTTGTTGTATGTATAGAATCCGCTATTTTCCATAACATAGCGTCTGTTCTTAAACAGGTATTGGTGGTTGAATGAAATCCTGGCAGACTGCGGCGTAATGCCGCGTTCAATCTGGTAATTCAGCGATGATGAGGACAGTGCACCGTACTGATAACTGCTGGTGATGGTCAGCGTGCGGATGCGCAGCAGCGTGTTAAACCGGAACGTGAAATAATCATTAACACCGGGCTGGTTGCGCGGGTCGTCATAGCCACCCATCGCAAACAGGGTGAACATGAAATTCTTGTTGAATTCCATGGCCGAATACCGCAGGCTCAACCCGCGGGTATGGGTCTGAAAATCCGGGCGATTCAGCACGCTGTAATAAATACCGGGTTGAATGGAACCGGCGTTTGTCCGCGTTGAAAACACCAGGTTATTGATAGACTGTTCATTTTGGGTGAGAAGCGTGTCTGTCAACGGATCGGCTGGATAAATCTGGTTGCGGTTGTAAACACCGGCATAGTACATTTCCCAGGTGGGGCTGAAGTGGTAGGTAATCCGGCCATTGGCCGAAATCCGTTCAAGATTGGAACTCCCGAAGAACCGGCTGTTGGTCTGACCGCCGGCCAGAAAAGCCAGTTTGCGGTTAAAGTAGTTGGATGAATAATTAAATCCCGCCAGAAAACCCTGACGTGTGCTGGTGCTGTCCGGGCTGGTTTTGTTTCGGCGGAGACTATAAGCTCCGGTAAGACCCAGGTACTGATTTCCCGCCAGGCGCAAATTCAGGCTGGTTGAAACCACATCCGTTGTCTGATCCAACAGAGTGCTCATGCTTCTTCCAAGACGGGTGGTGACCGATCCGAGTTTGCCAAGTTTGGCCTGATGGTAGGCGCCAAAAGATTCCTGGTAAGGGTTTTTGATAAAGGGCCCGCGCACGTAATAGGCACCAACGCGCTGCCCGGGAGTGATCTGCCAGGAGGATTTCAGGCCCCGGCCTGCGGAGTTGATACCCAGCATGGCACCATTGATCGTGCCGGCTTCAACCGTAAATTTTGGATTGAAATAACCGATATACCAGGGTGCACCCTGGAGGGGATTGTTGGCATAAACCTGACGGAACATGAGCTGGGTGAAATACACCATATAGGTATTCTCGTTAATCGCTTTGAGACCATTCATGTTCAGCGAAAACACGGATTGCTGCCCCAGGATATTTTGATATTGTCCTTCAACGGTCAGCGGAATCACCTGAGTTCCGTAGTCCTGAACTTTGACCTCGTTGGGCAATTCAAGCAATTCTATCCGGGAAGCCTGCCGGTAGCTCAAGCTGTCCGACTGCATGGGTTCGGTGGTTTCGATCATCACGGAATAGCGATGACCTTCCAGGCTGCTTTCCGGGCGATGGCTGAGCAAAGAAACATTGCGCAGGTTACGCACCCCTTGTTCCGTGCGCACAGTCCAGCCCATGGTGGTGTCTGCGCCGGGAGCAAGCTGAACCACAGATGCTCTGATGTCAGCAGTATCTCCGTTGGCGTTGCGCACGGACAGCCCGTTGCCGATACTTTCTACTTTGACAAAAATATCCTGATCAAAAGCGCCCTGGTTCTGCAGGGCTGCCTGAATATTCATTTCGCTTTGTCCGCTGGGAAAGTAGATTTTCCGCCCCTGTTGAACATTGAGTTTCCAGGATACTTTCTTTTCTGATTTGGCATAGAAGAAGTCCTGGGCAACCTGCTGCCCTTCATCGGTGAACACGAGCACGTTGATTGCGACGCTGGCGCCGGCAGATTCTTTCGGGGGAATGAGCCGGACGGGAACAAACGCGGAATCGCCAGGCGCAAGCGTGTATAACTGGTCGCGCGGGCTGAGGCGGCGCCAGCCGGTGGGCTCGGTGGTGCTGACACTAAAGGAACGGGCGCGGCCTCCTGGATTATAAACCAGCAAAATGTTTGAAACAATCTGTCCTTCGTCAAGAAGAATTTCCTTGTTGCGGATTTCAGCCGTGAGGATGCCCTGTTGCGCAATAGCGGACGTGCTGACCAAAATCAGCAAGGCTGCCATAGCGAGCGGATGGAGATTCCGCAAGGTGTTCCGGACGATGGTGTCAGGGTTGAGCACAGTCAGGGATTTTCCTCCAGGTTAAAGCGCAGGGTAATCATGTAAATGCCCGGATCAAATTGAAATCCGGGTTGAACGCGCAGGTCAATGTTGAAAGTGAATTCGCCGGGGTTGTTGAGGTAGCTGCCCGGCCCGTTCACATTGGTGTTGCAACTTCCGGCAGGCGTTACCGGCAGTGCGGCCTGGATGAACTCCAGAATGTCTCCGTGATTGGTGAATGTTTGAAAGACTCCGTCAACAGGCGAGGTCTGGCAGTTGTTTCGAACCCGCAACTCCAGAATATCCAGGCTGGGATTGCTGCCATTTCCAAAACCGTAAGGGCTTAATTCCTCCCATTCCGTTACCGGCGATCCACCGGAGGGGTTATTGTCAACCATCACAGAAAGGGACCAACTGCATTGGGGGTCCGGAATGGCCAGATTTTCCACGTTAATGCGGAGCGTAGCAATATTGCTCAGGATGAGGCCTCCCTGATAGTCCCGGAACTCGTCAAAGCTGAACAGCGCATTAACCGGTGTATTCGGCGCGAGTTCCACGTTGCCACAGTGGAGTTGTGCGCGAAGGGTCGGTGCGGTCAGCCAGACCAGGGCCAGGAGAAGAGTTGTGGTGTGAACAGCTCGGTTCATCCAGTGCTTTCTGCGAAAGGCGGGTACGGAATGTGATCCTTTGGGGAACAGGGGAACAGGAGAAACAGGAAGGAAGAAACAAAAGGCGAAAGGCGGTGGAACGGGAAACGAAACAATCCGGGCTTCCGGAAACAAGGCATGAAGGAACCAAACAGCCCGCTCCGGTTGTGGAGCGGGCGTCTGGTTGTTGGTTCTGATTATTGGTCTTCGAGCAGGATGTACTGCACGTACATGGTGTAAACACCGGGCTCGGCGTAGCTACCGGCACCGTTTACGGTCACCAGGTCTTCGAACGTAGCACCGTCGGCGTCAGAAGCCATCGGGAATACGGCGGGCAGACCCGGCAGGATGCGGTAGTCCAGGGCGTAGTAGAAGTCGCTGGCCGTTCCACCGTTGATCAGGAAGGAACCACCGGCCATGGCGTCAGCGCCAGTTGCTGTGGTACCGGAGTGACCGGCGATGTATTTGTCAGCCACCGAAGGAGGCGTGTTGGTACCGCCGTTCACGTACAAGCTGTTACCGGCACTTGGCACGGCAGCCTGAGAGAAGGCCTGGTTGTAGTCGGCAAAGGCTGCCGTGGCTGCAGCAGCGGTAGCACCACTGTTGACCTGAGACTGGCGCAGTTCAAGCAGCGACAGCGGAAGGTCCGGACTCGCGTTGATGTTGCTGTTGCCATAGTCAATAACCTGATCCCAGAACTCGGGACCGTTGGTGCCGTTGGAGCGACCAACAGCATACAAATCCCAGCTTACCGTGGAGCTCACTTTGAGAATCGTGGCTGCATACTGGGTGATGCCGGCGTAGTACTCGTTGATGTTGTCAAAAACAAATTCGAGCTGGTTCGGCGTGGACATGTCCAATTGCAGAACGGGCTGGAGGTCCAGGGTCACTGTGACGTCCTTTTCGTCAATCAACTGGGCGGTGGCGGGCAGCGTCATTAACATGCTGACTGCAACCAGAGATAAAAGAATTCTTTTCATGGTCTTACTAATGGAGTTTTGAAAATTTGTGAGATAACCGTGAGTAATTGAAAGGGTAGTCCAGGCCGGGAATGGTGCCGATATAGATCGGTATATGTTGACCGGAATAATTCCGGAGTTTATTTTCTAAAGGGTAATTATTAAGTGTTTGAGCAATCACCTGGCAATTTCAAATTCAAGTTCAGCCGCCTGAATCTCTTCCTTGTGTCCGAAGTCGAGAACACCGACGGCGCTGTAGTGGCCGGGTTCCAGGTCTTTGGGTAGGTCAAATTTGAAGTCGCGGATTAACTCAGGAAGAATGGTGAACTGTTTGACCGGAAGTTTTCTTTCGATCCCGCTGGTCAGGTTGGTGAGTTCAACATAGGTGGTGCAGTAAGCGATGCCGTCTCCGCTGTTTTCGATTTTGAAGTCAATCAGGTTGCCATCGGTTTCAGAAACCACCATGCGGAAATCGGTAATTTCGACCTGATTGCGGATTACATTCGGCGGATTCTGGTAGAGGAAAACACCAAAGGCAAACGTGGGAACAATGCCGAATGCCACATTCTCACTTCCGGGAGTGGGCAGATCGAGCGAGCGCTTTTCAGCGGTTTGTTCAACCATGAGAATGCTCCAGGCGGCACGCCTTGCTTCCTCGGTATTGGGAAGCGAAAGGGTCAGGGTCACTTCGGTTTTTTCTCCAGGAGCGAGCTCTACAAAACTCGGGCTGATGGTAGCCCAGCGAGCCAGTGAGTAACGACCATCTCCGGCAGGCAGGAAATTGCTTTTTCCCATTCCGTTCATATCAAAATCCTGAAAGGACAGTTTGAACGAATTGGGCTGCGGGGTGTCATTGCTGATTTTGATTTTCTGCACAACCGTTTCACCGGGTGAAGCCGCCATTCTCAACCGGGAAGGTGAAACCGCTACGCCGGTAGCATGAAGGCTTGAATCACCTGAAAAGGGAAGGGGGTTGGCATTGCAGAAGGCGCTCCAACCGAGCGCAAGAACAAGGATTAGGCTTTTGCTGAAATTCATAGTCCGATAATGTCCTATTGGTGACCATTGTATCGGAATCCGGCGTTCGTATGTTTCGCTTTTTGCATACAAGGTTATGTTTCATACGGAATTACTTCATGCAAATTATTGATAATCAGTAGTTTGAGTGAAGCAATTTTTTTTCCTTGAAATTTGTTTAAAATAAAAACAGGCCTCCTGGGCCTGTAGTAAGTTGGCATACTTCCGTTTGATAAACCCGCTTTAATCAGGGCTTAGGTCAGGCGTTCAGAACGCGTACCCCACGCTGATTCCGGCCCACGGCATGATATTAGCAGGTCGCCGGGTTCCTTCAACATAATACTCCAGCCAGTTGAATTCGGCGTTGTGGATTAACATCAGGTTGGCGCGCAGCATCAGGCCTTTGCCGTCTTTGGGCAGCATTCGGTAACCTGCAGAAGCCGTTACCAGGTTGCTCGACAGATAATTGGTGATTCCCTCCAGTTTCTGCCATCGGATATTGACGCCGATACCCGTCTCAATCCGGTGGCGGGTCCGGGCAGCATAAACCGTATGAATGCCGAAAATCATATCGCCGGCATCGCGCTGAATCTTGAGCGGGGAAAACTCTTTTTGCTGAAAGTAAAAAATGCCGGTGCGGGCGGTGAAGGTTACTTTCTCCTGTCGCCAGATGGCATATTCGTAATTGAGCGAAAGGCGATCGCCGCTGTTGCCGGCCAGCTCCACATAGATGGCGTGATGCGGCATCCCCGGATCGGGCTCGGGGGCATGGCGCGTTTCTCGTTGGATCCAGTCGCTTTCGGGCGAAGGGTTTTCGGTCAAAAAGCCGGATTGCCCGGATTGCGCAAGCGCAATTGTTGAATAGCCGAGCGCCAGCACCAGGCTCAATAGATAAGAAGTAGATGACATAACCGGAGAGGCTTTCCGGATGACCCGGAATGTCCTACTGCGATGGAACGGGACCTGCCGGCAAGCGTTACTCTTCAGGCCGTAATTCTTTCCGACACCAGGGCGTGTTCTGTGACTACTCCATCAGACTGGTCGTGTCCGGTAATTATTAAATCCCGCAGCCCTTCTCTCTTATCTGCCGGTTGAAAAACGTTCCGAATTGCCGGCGATGTGTTACAACCATGGCTCCCGGACCGAGAGAAGGGATTGGCTGCCAAACAATTCCTGATCAGTCCTGGCAAAATTGGCGCGCCCAAAGGGTAGTCTTATCGGAAGTTCCGGACTTGAACCGGCTTTTCAGCGCAGCCCGAAAAACAGTCCGGCAAAGACTCCGACGGCTCCTGCCAGTAGGATTGCTTTGAGCCACCAGGCCGCCGGCTCACGCCCAACGATGGCTTTACTGGTTCCCTGGTCAAAAACCAGAACTCCGGGTCCGTTTAGGTACCCCAATGGCAAATAGACCGTAACCGCTGTTTCGACCCCATCAATAATTGCCGGCTGCCAATCGGGCATATTCCGGACCGCCCGCAAAATGACAAATTCCAGGGTAGGGGTGTTGGTCCGCAGCACGGCCGCATCGCCGATACGTCCTGCAGCATCCAGTTTAAATTCTACCAAGGCCTCTCCCCCGGTCATAATCTCGGCCCGGATGGGTTCCGTTAAGGGAATATTGGCCTCCAGGTACCGGAACATTTCAAACCGCCCACCAGGAAAGGATGGTTCCTGTTCAAAGACTGGGGCATCGTCCTGAATCTGGACACCATCCACCACATAGACCAGTTGCCCCTTTGGGGGTTGGATATAAAACTGGCCCATGACCATCAGGCCGGTCAACAGAAAGGAGGTCAGTATCGCCAGTCGCATACCCGGTAAAAGTAGCCCCGGCAATTCAACCACCCGTCAGCAGAAAGTCAGAACACCTTGTGTTTGCCTTATTCGTATTTGATTTTATGGAATTTACTTTTGAGTATCCTGTAAAAGCCGTAATTAGTAGGATGCCCATGAATAAACGCCGCGTGGCGGGCTGCCTTCAACTGGTCATGGTGATCCTTGGTTGCCTGGGCCTGGCGGGTCTGGCATGGCTCTTTCGCAAACCCATTTCGTCCCATTTCTTTGACGATACCGAATACGGGTCGCTCATTGGCCTGTTGGTTGTTGTGGTTATTCCCTTTGTGTCCTACCTCTTTTATATCGTCCTGAGGAAGAACTAAGCCCAAGCCGATTTCCGCTCATTTAGCCGGTTTTACCGGTAACTTTCTGTGCCAATCTTTGTTAATTTTGACGCTATCCAGAAAACCGGTAAAATTCCCCTCCCCAGTATGGCAGACATGGCAATTCTCAAGATCGGAGAAGAAGTTTACGAGTTACCGGTGATTGTTGGAACAGAGGGGGAACGGTGCCTGGACATCTCAGATCTCCGCGATAAAAGTGGTTTGATAACCCTGGATATCGGGTATAAAAACACCGGTTCTACCACCAGCGGTATCACCTTTTTGAATGGCGAAAAGGGCATTCTGCGCCACCGCGGTTATTCCATTGACGAACTGGCGGAAAAGTCCTCTTTTATTGAGGTATGTTATCTTCTCGTTCATGGTGAATTGCCTACCAAAGAGCAATTGGAGACCTGGGATCAGGATATTCGGCACCAGACGCTGGTCAACGAAGACATGAGCAACATTTTTGCAGCCTACCCGACAGGCTCACACCCGATGGGGCAGCTTGTGGCCATGGTGTCTTCGCTTTCCTCATTCTACCCCGAGTCGCTGAATCCGAACAGGACGCCTGAGCAGCAAATGCACACGGTCAAACGCATGCTGGCCAAGATGCCGACCATCTGTGCCATGATTTACAAGAAATCGGTCGGGCATCCGAAGATTTATCCTAGCAATAATCTGGATTATGTTTCAAATTTCCTGAACATGACGTTCAAGCATGTTACGGAAGACTACGAAATTGACCCGGTTGTAGTGGATGCCATGGACAAACTGCTGATTCTTCATGCCGATCACGAGCAGAATTGTTCAACATCAACCGTGCGCATTGTCGGCTCTTCACATGCCAATTTGTACACTTCGATTTCTGCGGGAATCGCGGCGCTCTGGGGTCCTCTGCACGGCGGCGCAAATCAGGAAGTGATTGAAATGCTGGAGGCCATTCGCAATGACGGGGGAAATACGGAGAAATGGCTGGATAAAGCCAAAGACAAAAACAGCCAGTTCCGCCTGATGGGCTTTGGGCATCGGGTGTACAAGAACTTTGACCCCCGCGCCAATATTATCAAGCGATCGGCTGATCAGGTGTTGAGCAAACTGGGTATTCATGATCCGGTGCTGGAGATTGCCAAGAAGCTGGAAGAAGCCGCGCTCAACGATCCTTACTTTGTAGAGCGCAAGTTGTATCCAAATGTGGATTTTTATTCCGGGATCATTTATCGGGCCATCGGCTTCCCGACCGAAATGTTTACCGTGTTGTTTGCTCTTGGCCGCCTTCCGGGTTGGATTGCCCAATGGCGCGAAATGCGCGCAGACAGGCAGCCAATCGGACGTCCGCGGCAGATTTATACCGGCGCTGCCGCCCGCCACTATGTTCCGATGGAACAGCGGGGCACGGTGGCCGTCTGAACTCCTGATTTATTTACTTAACCGACAACGGCAAACTGCATATCGTGCAGTTTGCGGTAGTGTCCGTCTGCCTGGAAGAGTTCTTCATGGGTGCCGGCTTCAATGACATGACCTTTATCCAGCACCATAATGGTATCCGCTTTGCGCACCGTTGAAAGCCGGTGAGCAATCACGATAGAGGTCCGGTTGGCGACCAGGGTTTCAATCGCTTTTTCAATCAGGAGTTCACTCTCCGTATCAATGGATGATGTGGCTTCGTCCAAAACAAGAATGCGTGGATCGTAAACCAGCGTTCTAATGAAGGAAATGAGCTGACGCTGACCCATCGAAAGTGTCGCGCCGCGCTCCATCACGTTGTACTCATAACCGCCCGGAAGATTTTCAATGAACGTATTTGCCCCCACAATTTCAGCGGCTTCTTTCACTTTGCTGAAAGGAATATCGGGGTTGCGCAGGGTAATGTTTTCGGTGATGGTGCCGGAGAAGAGAAAAACATCCTGCAAAACCACGCCGATATTTGCGCGAAGGGAAGCCAGCGTAAAATCGCGGATATCGGTTCCATCAATACTGATTCCGCCCTTGTAGACTTCGTAAAATCTATTGAGCAAATTGATGACCGACGATTTACCTGCGCCCGTGGCTCCAACCAGGGCCAGTGTTTTGCCGGCGGGTAAGTGAAAATGTAAATCGCGCAAGACCCAATCTTCAGCCTTGTAGGCAAACCAGACGTGATCAAAACGGATTTCGCCGTGCAAATCGTATGCGGTCTTTTTGCCTTCGTCGGGTGTGCGGTCCTGTTTTTCGAGCACACCGAAAATCCGGTCTGCCGAAACGATGCCCATCTGCAACGTGTTGAATTTGTCGGCAATCATGCGGAGTGGACGGTACAGCATGTTTAAAAAGAGAATAAAGCCGAAAATATTTCCGATGGTAGCTTCCTGGCTGATCGCGTTGTAACCTGCATACCAAACCATCAACCCGGTAGAAGCGGCCGTGATAATTTCAACCGTAGGAAAGAAAACCGAATAATGCCAAATGGCGGCAATATTCGCTTTTTTATGCTCCTCGTTAATGATTTTGAATTTGGCCAGTTCCTGCTCTTCTGCACTGAATATCTGAACTACTTTCATGCCGCTGATATGTTCCTGCAAAAAAGCGTTCAGGTGCGCCACCTGCGTGCGAACCCTGTTGAATGCTGATTTCACCCCTTCCTTAAAAAACCAGGTAGCCAGGATGATTAGCGGAAAAACAGCAAGCGAAACGAGGGCCAGTTTCCAGTTCACCACCAACATAATTGTTATTACGGTGATGATCGTCAGCAGGTCAGCGATAATTTGAATCAGCCCTTCGGTAAAAACATTGTTGATGGTTTCAATATCGTTGATGGTGCGCGTGGTGGACGTGCCGATGGGCGTTGTGTCAAAATGCCGGAGGTTGAATCGCGTAATATGACGAAACACCCGTACCCGGAGATCCTTGATAACGTGTTGTCCAAGCCAGCTTGTGGTAAAACTGAAAACATAGCGGCAAAAACTTTCCGCCAGCAATAAAACGATCAGTAAAATACTGAGCCACAGCAATTTTTGCTCGTCTCCTTCCAGAATATAATGGTCAACACCGTACTGGACCAACAGCGGTCTCGCGGGTCCCAGGATGGCGAGTAAAATTGCCAGACCGGCGGACCAGAAAAATTGTTTGCGATAAGGCCGGGCAAGCGCGATGATTTTTCGAAGCAACGCGGAATCCGAATAGGGGGTGTGCTTCTCAGGGCGTGCCATAATGATTACCAGGCGCTGCGGTGTCAACCTGTAAGGTTTCTGTCGCCGTCTGTTTGACGTAGTTTTTCAACGCCGCGTGAAGTTACGCAGCATCAATCAAGCCGGGGGCTGATTATCCGTTGAGAATTTCATTCGCCCCGCCGAAAGGGTCCTTCAGGAAGTGGATTGAGGTAGGGATAGTGGACCCGGCTGAGGTAAAGCCCGTCTGGAGGAGCTGCGGTTATTCGGTTGAACCGGCGGCCGGCGGCCAGTGTTTCGCTAAATTCCTCCAGACTTACACTGCCTTTCCCAACTTCAATCAAAGATCCGACAATCATGCGGACCATGCCGCGCAGAAAGCGATCTGCACTGATGGTAAAGATCCAGGCATGGCCCCGGCTGTGCACGGGATAATCGGTTTCCAGGCTTATCCATTCGGCCTGAACCAGCTTGCATCGCGAGGTTTTGGCTCCGGAGCCGGTCTTTTGAAATCCGGGGAAATCGCCATAATCAAGGAGCATGGCCGCAGCCCGGTTCATCAATTCAAAATTCAAAATCCGGTATGGATAGCAGGTGGAAAGGCCATTGCGGAAAGGATCGCGGCGCAGATGAAGGTAATAGCGATAAACGCGCTGCACCGCATCAAAACGCGCGTGGGCCCGGTCGTGAACCGGGTGCAGCGCATGAATGGCAATGTCCGGTCCGGTGAGGCCGTTCAGGTGAGCCAGAATGTGCTCCGGTAGTTCAGTTTCTGCATCAAAATGGGCGAAATACTGCCCGGCGTGGACACCGGTGTCTGTGCGCCCGCAGCCGATGATCGCGGTAGAGGTTTTGAGGACTGTGCTCAGCGCCATTTCCAGCGTTTCCTGCACACTCATGGCATTGAGCTGCCGCTGCCAGCCATGAAATTGCGTTCCCCGATAGGCTAGTTCCAGAAAAAAGCGCTGCGGCATGGGGCAAATTTGCGGTTTTCCTGAAGGCTTTTTTACGGTTCGAATGGGTATCAGCAGAAATGCAAATGCTCTCTGTTTTGATGAAAGTTCTACTTATTGGAAATTCTGCGGATTTGCATCCGGCCGACTGCTAATTGCAGACGGATTATTTTTGCATTCCCGGAGGAATTTTTCCTCCAATCATCAGGCATTTAATCGGCAATCCGGCATGTTACAACGCATTCAAACAATTTATCTTCTTTTGGCGGCCTTAACGGCTCTTCTGATTCTGTTCTTGCCGCTGGGCATCCTCCCGGATTCCCTCGAAAGCGGAGAAACCGCCATGTACCTGGCCCGTAATCATATTGAATTACTAACCATCGGTTTAGTTATGGTCAGCCTTCCGGTTGGCGCAATCTTCCTCTATGCCAAACGTCATGCCCAGTTGCGCATGACCATTGCGGGCGTCTTTGCGGTGCTGGTTTTTGCGGGTATCGTGTTGCTATCGCTGGCTTCTGAGTTGGGGCAGGTCTCCTGGACGGTTGGATCCTTTCTACCGCTTGCCTATGCTCTGGCGCTTGCCCTGGCTATCCGCGGTATTCGCCATGATGAACGGCTGGTGAAGAGCATGGATCGTTTTCGTTAAGCGAGCTTTGAAAGACCTGAGTTGGGATGAGGAGTATTTTTTGCCTCCCAATCGGACAGCGCGTATCAGTAATTTTCGTCGTTTAGCTTTAAGTGTCCGTTTGACACGAAATCACCGCTGAAGTCAGAATGCCAGGTCTTCGCATCTAAACCGTTGCTAACCTTGATATTATGGAACCCGAAGGGGTTACTTGCCAATCGTTTATCCTGTTGGCAAGTTTTTGATTCTTAACGATTTGTTCACATTGGTTTATATACACCCGGCTCGGGTAACCCCTACTTTTACAATTGGTTTGAAGGGCTTTCCCGGATTTTTTAGTCATGTGGAAATTCAAACCGGTCTAAGGAGTAGCTCCAATGAAAAATTCAGCAACTGGTTGTCGGTTACTTGGTTCCGGGTGGAAGGTTTTCGTCATGTTGTTCATCCTGCTCGGCGCGAGCCTGGGGGGGTGGGGGCAGACGACTATTTTTAGTGAGAACATTGGAACAGGCACTGGTACACAAACCATTGCGGCTACAACTTTTCAAAATGCATCGCTAACCTTTGGCGGCACTGCCGATACAAGAACAACAACCCCCTCATCCGGTTACACTGGAGCATCGGGAGGGAAAAATGTGTTCATAGCAGGTACCGTAGGAACTGATTTTATCATTTCAGGTATCAATACATCAAGCTATACTTCTTTAACACTCAGTTTTGGGCATCATAAATCTACTACTACAGGGAGTAACGAGTTGGTTGTGGAGGTAAGTCCTGATGGCTCAAGTTGGACTTCCC
>JANNSM010000324.1:0-14039 GCA_031402635.1 Bacteroidota bacterium
GCGTCTTCTAAGCCCGATCTTTTCCGACCTTTAGCGACGTGGTCTGGTATCAATACGTCCTGGTCATCGCCGCCGGAGTGCTGGCTGGAGTCATCAATACGTTGGCCGGCAGTGGCTCGCTGATCACCCTTCCGCTGCTCGTTTTTCTTGGACTGCCGGCAGATATGGCCAATGGCACCAACCGGGTCGGGGTGGTGTTGCAGAGCGTGACGGCCGTTGGCACCATCCGAGCGCGTTCCGGGATGCGATTTGCCGGTTCGTGGTGGATCATTGGGATTTGTCTGGTCGGTTCTCTCGCCGGCGCGCAAGTTGCCGTGCAGGTTGAAGAGCGTTGGATGAACCTGGCCATCGGCCTGCTGATGGTGGTGATGCTGCTGGTAACCCTGATCAAGCCGGAAAAATGGCTGAGGCCTGCGGGTGATCCCGATCCCACAGCCAGCCGCAAACCCCTGAACTGGCTGATTTTTCTGGCCATCGGCTTTTACGGCGGCTTCATTCAGGCCGGAGTCGGCGTATTTCTGTTGTCGGCCCTGGTACTGGCCTGCGGATATGATTTGGTCCGCGCCAACGCCGTTAAACTGATGGTGGTACTGGTCTTTTCGCTGCCGGTTCTCAGTATTTTCCTGGCCGGAGATAAGGTCGAATGGCGGTTTGGGTTATTGCTGGCCGCCGGTCAGGTCATCGGGGCATGGCTGGGCGCCCGGTTTGCCACCGAAAATGCCCATGCACCAATCTGGATACACCGGCTGCTGGTAGTGGTGATCGCCGCTTCGATCGTCAAGTTTTTATGGCCTTTTGCCGCGGCGGCGATTTCCGGATGACGATCCGGACATTCAACTTACAGAAGCCCCATCGTTTTAAAGAAAACCAGGTCAGCGCCGGGTCAATCCTGCCTCGTTCTTGTTGGTGGTGTAGCAGATCACATAGTCCGCTTCACTTTTGAATTTGGTAAAATAGACGGTTAACTGGGCGCTGCTGCGCCATTCCGTTACATACCAGATTCCGCTGTTGGGCTCGGCATCACTTTTCCATTCCGTCTTAAAAACTATCAGATCGGCCTCGGCCGGATTGTCGGTGAGGTACACGATTTTTTGGGCGATATCCTTGTTGGCGGAGATATACACCACCTGGGCTTTTGCACCGAAAACGCCCAAGCCTAAAAACAAGGCCAACATTATTGCACGCATCATGGTGCAAAGTTACGAAGCCCTTGGCCATGCCGTACCTTTGACGGCATGAGCGAGCAAAAACCGGCAACTGCTTCCTCCGTCATCCGGCTGGATGTGGAACTTGACGAATCCCGGATCCCCCAAAAAATGCAGTGGTCATCTTCTGATGGCAGGCAGGCCGAAGCGTCCGAATGTTCGGCATTCCTGCTTTCTGTTTGGGACCCCAAAGCGGGTCAGACTTTGCGTATTGACTTGTGGACCAAGGACATGCAAAAGGATGAAATGAATCTTTTGTTCTTCCAGACCTTTCTGACCCTTTCCGAAACCTACAGTCGGGCAAACGGTGATGAGCAACTCACCGCCATGATCCGGGACTTTGGCTATGCATTTGGCGAGAAGGCTCAACTGGTGCGCCAAAAAGAAGATGGGCAACCGACCGATGGGCTTTCCTGAGGCCCTGGTTTTTTCTGTGGTTCTTTCCGCCTGATTCGGGATTTTTTTCCATGCCGATCCTTTCTGCTAACAGCACCCGATTGACCCTGGATTTTGGTAATTCCCGGGATAAGTACGCCATTTTCAGGGGGCTTGAAATCATCGAAATCGGGCAACCGCAAGAGCGCCTGGATCAATCTGCGCTGGCCGGCATCATCGAAAAACACGCCCCTTCCGAAGCTATACTGTGCAACACCGGACCGGAGCGTCTGACACTGAGCGAATGGCTGGGCCGTCAACTTCGGCTGCTAACCCTCAACGCACAGACACCACTGCCATTTACAAACGCCTATTCGACCCCGGAAACGCTCGGGCGAGACCGACTTGCCCTCGCAGCCGGCGCATGGCAGCGCTTTAGCGGCCAACCGGTTCTTGCCATTGACGCAGGCACGTGCATCACGCTGGAAATCGTGAATGAAAAGGGCATCTATCTGGGAGGAATCATCGCGCCGGGCATCCGGATGCGGTTGAAGGCCATGCATACGTTTACCGCCAGGCTGCCGTTAGTGGACTGGAACGGGATGCCCGGTGATGTCCCACTGATCGGTGACAGCACGCAGGCCTGCCTGTTGGCCGGGGCCGTTACAGCCGGTTCGGCAGAGCTCGACGGTCTGATAGATCGCTACCAGGACCAATTCCCCGGTCTTGAGGTTGTTCTCACCGGCGGCGATGGACCTGTTTTGGCCGCATCAATGAAAAACAGGATATTTGCCGTTCCCCATTTGTTGATGGAAGGATTGAATAAAATACTGACTTACAATGTATTGGAAAGGAGCTAAGGCTTTTCTGGCCACTTGCGCTCTGGCTCTGAATCCGGTACTGGTCGCATTGGGACAAGAAAATTCACCGTATTCCAACTTTGGCCTCGGTGATATCGCGCCCCGCGAATTTGCCTGGAGCAAAGCGATGGGGGGCATATCTGCCTGTCTTTTTGATCCATCCATTTTAAATTACGCCAACCCGGCTTCCTATGCCTACATCAACAAGGCAAACTTTGATGTGGGCGTTTATGGCAACCTGCTGACCATTTCCGATCAGAGCGAAACAATCACCACCGGCAATGGCTCGCTCTCACACCTCGCTTTTGGATTTCCCCTTTGGAAACAGCGGTTGGGTTTAAGCCTGGGCCTCGTGCCATATAGCCGGGTTCAGTACAACATCCGCCAGGAAGCCGTCCGCGACCCGGACATTGGCCTGGAGATTCTCGATTTCCAGGGTACCGGAACGTTGTATAATGCCTATCTCGGCCTGGGTTATCGAAAGAGCAACTTTTCGGTAGGGTTTAATGCCGGGTATTTGTTCGGCACCATCAACAGCGCACGTTTTGTAACCTTCGCCGATACCCTGGTCGAAGGGGCCTACAGCACCCGCGCACTCCGTTCCAACAGCTTAAGCGGTATTGTGCTTGACGGGGGAATCGGTTACCGCGTTGATTTGCCCAATGACCTCAAACTGGACTTTGGCGCCACAACCCGCCTGAACAACCGGATCAACGGCCGGGAACGGGTGGAGTACATCACCGTGGTTCTCGGCGGCAGTCTGCAACAACTCAAAGACTCGGTAGTCGGGGTGGACAACGGGATAACCAAAGTCAAACTGCCCCTGGAATTCAGTATCGGGGCAAGCCTGCGACAGGGTTATCGGCAGATTGACGACCCGCTCTGGCGGCTGGGTGTTGATTTTGTCACGGCCCGGTGGAGTGGTTATGAAGGTTTGGTTCCCGACGAACCCTTCACCGACAGTTGGAAAATCAAGGCCGGCGGTGAATTTACACCTGCCGACAATCAGGAAACCAATGCCAGACCGCTGGATTACCGCCTCGGATTTCAATACGGTAAAGGCAACCTGATCTTTGACGGCAAACCGCTGCAGGAATACAGTGTCAGCTTTGGTTTTGGCATCCCGGTCAGCATTCAGTACGGGCCACAGCGCAACTCCAAAATCAATCTGAGCATGGAGATCGGCAAACGGAGCAGCGAGGCCGCTTACACCGAAAATTTCTACAAGGGCAGCATCAGCTTTACCCTCAACGACAGTTTCTGGTTCATCAAGTCAAAGGTTAATTAAGGTCGGCGATAAGTGCGATAAAAAATCGGCGGGGGTATTTCGCACCGCAAGGCGCTGCAACTTTACGCGGGATGAAATGTTTTAATTGGCGAACGGCTTGTGCGGGGTTGATGTTTATCAGCCTTGCCGGTTGTGTAAACGACCCGGCCGACGTACTGGCAGCCGCCGAAAAAGTGCAGCCTTCGGTAGAGCGCGGCCAGGATGTTACCATCATTTACAGCGATCAGGGATTGGTAAAAATGCAGCTCCAGGCGGCCCGGGTTACCCGGCACATGATTGACGAGGCTTACATGGAATTTTCCGGAGGCCTGAAGGTGACGTTCTTCGATCCGCTCCGGCAGCCTTCGAGTACGTTGGAAGCGGAATACGCCATTCGCTATGAGGAATCGCAATTGACCACTATCCGGGAGAATGTGGTGGTCATCAACGAAAAAGGAGAACAACTGGACACCGAAGAGCTCATCTGGGATCCGGTCAAAAAGAAAATCTACTCCGACCAGTTTGTCCGTATCCGCACCGACGATGAAATTTTATTTGGCACCGGATTCGAAGCCGACCAGGAATTTACCCGCTACCGGATTCTAAACCCGGAAGGAACTTTAACCATTCGAGAAGATGACGCGATTTCTGAAGATCATTGAAGTGATGTGGCTGATTGTGGCGGCTGTGGCGCTGATAACCGGCATTGTTCGCGCCGCCAACGGTCAAAGCTGGGGAAGCTATGTTTACATCACGCTTTTCACGGCCTGTGTAGCGGCGTTTATGTTCTGGTTCAAAAAGCGCAACCGCCGCTACATGGAGGCTTACTACGCCTCCAAAAAACGCTCTGGCCGGGAATCTTAATTTTACCGGGTAATCGCGCTGCCCGTTCATGGAATCCCTGCTGATTTACCTCCTGCTGGCCCTGGCCTTTCTGGCATTCTTTACCGGAATGGAAATTGCCTTTTTTTCGGCGGGAAAGTTCAGTATTGAATTGGGGAAAGAGCACTCCAGAGCCGGACGGATACTGAGCTATTTCAACCGGAACACCCCCGATTTTATCGGGACGATGATGGTCGGAAACAGCCTTTCACTGGTTATTTCCGCGCTGCTCATCGTTTTTTTGGCGGATCCTTTATTCCAAACCATCATCCGCCATCACGGGCTGCTCTGGCTGGCCTTCACCGTTGCGGCAACACCGGTGGTTCTTTTTTTCGGTGAATTTATTCCCAGGGTCTTTTTCCGGATTGAACCCCTTGCCATCCTGCGTTCGCTCGCATTCCCCCTCCAGATTGTATATGTTGTGCTCTACTTGCCGGCAAAGGCCGTCACTTGGTTTTCCCGCTTGTTGCCCGGCAACGGGTTCCGGTTGTCGCTGACCGAAACACCGATGGCCTTCAGCAAAGTGGATTTGCAGCATTTTGTAGAACAAAACACCAGCGAATCAGACGAATCCGGCGGCATTGACACGGAGCTTTTTGAGAACGCGCTCTACCTGCGTGAAGTCAAAGTCCGGGAGTGCATGGTGCCCAGAACGGAAGTGGAAGGCTTAAGCATCAACAGTTCTATGGAGGAACTGCGGAAGGTGTTTATTGAAAGCGGTTATTCCAGACTGCCGGTTTTTTTTAAAAGCCTGGACAACATTTTGGGCTACGTTCACCATTTTGACCTGCTGAACCGGCCTCGCAACATCGGCTCTATCCTCATGACCATTCCGGTGGTGCCGGAGACCATGACGGCCCGGGATCTGCTGAACACCTTTCGGCGTGAAAAGAAAAACTTTGCCCAGGTGGTGGATGAATACGGCGGCACAGCCGGTATTGTAACCATGGAAGATGTGCTGGAAGAGCTTTTTGGCGAAATCCGCGACGAGCACGATGAAGAAGATCTCCTCGAAAAGCAATTGTCTGCAGACGAGTATATGTTCAGCGGCCGTTTGGAGATTGACTACCTGAACGAGAAATACGACCTCGAGCTGCCGGAAGGCGACTATGAAACCCTGGCGGGGTTTATTGTTTCCGAAACCGGGGAAATTCCGGATATGAATCAGAAAATCAGCATCGGAAACATGGAGTTTGATATACTATATGCTTCAAACAAACGGATAGAAACCGTAAAAGTCCGCCTGTTGCCAAAAGCCTGACCGCCGTTTCCCAAACGGCCAATCAGCCCCTTTGAATCCTTGGGTCTTACGCCGGAATCGCTATCTTTGCCCTTCGCATAAAACCGGGGATTGAAAAGGGTGGTTATCACCCCTGGCCCGGCGCCCCTTTAATCGCGGAAAATTCAGACCGGGCAAGCCCCGGGTCGGGTCTAAAAAGTAGTTTATGGCCATTATCGGTGAGATCCAAAAACGAATCTGGATCGTATTCGTCTTCATTGCCATCGCCCTCGTTGGCTTCCTGTTAATGGACTCCATGCAGTCTTCGAGCGGATCGCTGGGTCGCGGAGGCAAAACGGAGTTTGCCACCATCGATGGCGAAGAGCTCACGCAGGATGAATTCAATTCTGCCGTGGCCCGAGCCCAGAATGACTACCTCGTCAGGCAACAGCGGGTGGTTGATGCCCGCCAGGGTAATTTCCGGTTGGATGAGGCTACTGCGTTCACACTTGAAGAGCAGGCCTGGGAAGAGCTGGTCAACAAAAAATTGCTGCAGCGCCACCTGGATGACGCCAATATCTACGTCACCGAAGATGAATTTGCCAACCTGGTTTACAGCGAGCAGCCCCATCCGTACATCGGTCAGCTTCGCCAGGCGCTGCCCCAGTTTGGGCTGGATCCTAACCAACCCGGCGCAGTCCAGCAGTTTGTGCAGATGGTCTCCAACAATCAGCAATGGGAGCAGTACCCGATTCTGGAGCAGTATTACCGTGACTTTCTGCTTCGCGAACAGGCAGCCCGCGAAGATCAGATCGAAAAGAAATACACCAACCTGCTTCAAAAATCCGCCTACACTCCGGCCTGGTTGGCCAAGCGGGACCACCAGATGCAGAATACCCGGCTGACTATGAACTACGTCCTTTTGCCTTTCCGGGACATCATGGATGACGAGATCAAGTTCACGGATGAAGAAGTAGCGGCAAAGTATGATAAAATGTTGCCTACGTTTTCCGAACAGGAAGCGAGCTGCAACATTGAATATGTCTCTTTTGATGTGATTGCCACACCGGCAGACTCGCAAATGGTGATGGATAAACTGATGGAGTACAAGTCCCAGTGGATGTCTGAAAGCAATGATTCCTCCTTCCTCAGCTTGTATTCTCAAGACCCGCTGGCTTACACCAATGCCTGGTTCCGCCTCGCTGACCTGTACAGCGTAATGGGTGACTCGGCTCTTGCCCGCGAAGTTTTCGCCATTCCTTCCGGATCTTATACCGCTCCATACATCGAAAACGGCGCTTATAAAATTGCCCGAATTGGCAGCCGAGACCGCTATCCGGATTCAACCTCCGTGCGCCACATTTTTCTCCGGCTGGACGAAGGGGGCAACAAAGACGTTTTGCGCACCCGAATTGACAGCCTTTACGGGGTGTTGGCCTCCGGCCAAAAGACCTTTGAGGCTTTGGCTAAGGAACATTCAGACGATGATAACAATCGGGACAACGGGGGTGACCTGGGATGGATCAACCCCAACACGCCATTTTTTCCGGAACTGAGGGATTTCGTTTACAAAAACGGCGAAATCGGTCGTCCCCAGGTGGTTTTTTCACCGATCGGTTACCACATCATGGAAGTGGTTGAAAAGAGGAACGTTCAGGACTTTGTCAAGGTATCTTTTCTGGCCCGGGATATTCGCCCGAGCCGCGAAACCGATGATGTGGCGTTCAGTGGCGCTGAAACTTTTTATGAAAAATTCGGCAACAGTGAATCCTTTGATAATGGCGTGAGTGAAATGGGATACCAGAAACGGATTTCCGGCACCTTCCGCAGTAACCAGTACAGTATCGTTAACCTGCCAGAATCCAGACCGGTGATTGACTGGGCGTTTAATGCAGAAAAGGGCGAAGTGCAGATGTTCCACCTCGTGGACAAGCACATTGTTGTGCGGTTGAAGGATAAGACGGAAGCCGGTCCGCCTGACCTTGAAACGGTTCGCACCCAGGTTGAAGCAGAACTGATTAACGACAAGAAGGCTGAGCAACTGGTCAAGAAAGCCACTGAGGCGGCATCGGGAGCATCCGGCGACCTGGCAAAAATTGCCAGCAATCTCGGCGTGCAGGTTGCTTCCGCTTCCAATGCCACGTTCGGGAGCAATTTCATCCCGCAATTGGGCGCCGAACCCGAGATCCTGGGACTGGCTTTTGGTATGGAGATCAATAAAGTTTCCGCACCGGTTGTCGGCAAACAGGGCGTCTTTATCATTCAACCCAGCGCGGTACAGCCCGCTGCGGAGTTGCCGGATTATGCCCCGGTTTCCCAGCGGCTTGACAATCAGGAACGCAATCGCTACTCCATTGCCAGCCTGATGGAAGCCTTTAAGAAGCAGATCGAAATCGTGGACAACAGGCAGTTGTTCAACTGATCCCGGTTTAATCATCCGAACCGCGCCAAAGCGCCCGGTCAGCCCCGTGCTGCCGGGCGTTTTCGTTTTTTTTCGCTATACTTTTGTAAAAAGCTGATGCCGTGAGTGTTGTCAATAAAGTTGCCCAAAGCGGCCTGATTACCCTGAAACTGGAAGATTTCGCTCCCCTGGAGGAAATTATGCCCTTTGACCTGGCCGAATTCCTGTTCCGCGGTATGATTTTACGCGAAAAGGATTTCCGGCAAGTGATGGAAGACACGGATTGGGCAGCCTATACCAACCGCTACCTGGCTGTTTTCTGCAGTGCAGACGCTATCATACCGGTATGGGCATACATGCTTGTGGCTGTTCGCGCGGAACCTTTTGCCAAAGGGGTTTATCCGGGTACGGTTCAGGAAGTCGAAACAAGGATTTTTCTCGAGCGTATCGCATTGATAGATACGGAGACCTACCGGGATGCCCGGGTAGTTGTCAAAGGATGTGCAGACCGGCCGGTGCCGGCGGCGGCATTCCTTGAAATCAGCCGCAAATTGCGGCCTGTTGTAAAAAGCCTGATGTACGGCGAGCCCTGTTCTACCGTTCCTGTATATAAAAGTTCTAACCCATGAAATTTGTTCTGGCGAGCCTTCTTGGATTCTCCATCGGCATTATTGCATTGCTCAGCATCGGGAGTCAGGTCACCGGATCAGCCGGCCTGGTACTTAAACCAGAAATCCCGGTCCTTTCCGGCGGGGTCCAGCCCGCATACCCGGCTGTTAAACTGCCCAAAGAACTTACCCTTGCCGGCGAATCTGTGCCCATGCAGGATCAGGAAGTTCTGGAGCGCATGGACAGGGAGCTTCTCGTGAATTCCTACTGGCATTCCCAGACCCTGCAGAATCTCAAGCTCGCCAACCGTTGGTTTCCTGTGATGGAACCCATCCTGGCTAAAAATGGTATCCCGGACGACTTCAAATACCTTGCCGTGGCGGAAAGCAATCTGCGGAACGTGGTGTCTCCTTCTGAAGCCACCGGTTTCTGGCAGATGCTGGAGAGTACAGCCCGGGAAAACGGGTTGACGGTAACTGCGGAGATTGACGAGCGATATGACGTGGAGCGCTCTACGGAAGCGGCCTGTCGTTACCTCAGAACAGCATACGAGCGCTACGGAAACTGGACACTGGCCGCAGCTTCCTACAACATGGGCATGAACGGGTTGGACCGCAAACTGAGTGATCAGCAGGTGAAAAGTTATTACGACCTGTTTCTCAGCACGGAAACTTCCCGCTACGTTTTCCGGATTCTGGCATTCAAACTCATTTATGAGCAACACGAACGCTACGGGTTTGTGCTCGATCAGGAAGATCTGTACCCACCGCTGAACTACAGAGTGATCACCGTCAACGCCACGATTACCGATCTGACCGCTTTTGCCCTGGATCAAGGCAGCAACTATAAAATGCTGCGCTACCACAATCCCTGGCTGAGGACCAGCAAACTCACGGTAATCCCTGGAAAATCGTATGCCATCAAATTACCGGCGGACTCGTGATTGCCTTTGGCTGGAGCGGGCTCCTGACCGCCGCTAGCAGGAGATGACTCGTGATTGAATTTGGCTGGAGCGGGCTCCTGACCTTCGTTAGCCGGAGATGACTCGTGATTGCCTTTGGCTGCATTAGCGCTGGAATAACACGGGAACTCCGCAGGATCAGCGATAAAGCACAAACTCCCCGTCTTTGCCCCGCAGGGCAATCCGGCCCTTACCGCCTTCAAACCCGGGTCCGGGAGCCATGATGCCGGTAAGGCTCCTGATTTTGTTTTTCTCATCCAGCACGTCAACTTTCAACGAGCCAATTTCCTTGGGCACCACCAGTTGCCCGCCTTCGAGATAAGCCTGCAGCGCAAATCCGTGCCGGCCAATGTTTACGCGCACGTTGGTGTTGCGCTGCTCCAGCCGCAGTTCACTGAAACTGAGCGCCAGCGCAGCAATATCTATGGTTCCCAATGACCATTCCAGATCACAGGTTTGTTGAATTTCATCCACCTTCAGATCGGTGAAACGGCCCAGTCCGGTCAGTTCTTTTACCGTCCCGATCCGCAGATCGTCTTTGCGGGAATTCAGCCGTATCCTGCCGGCTTTTTCGATCCTGATTTTAGATCCTTCTGCTTCCAATTCAATCGCGGAAGTCTCGCGGATTTCCAGTTCCGAATTATTGATCCTGCCGTAGCATTCATTCGCATTTCCGATAATCGCTTTCGCATAATCCAGGCCGATTCGGCTGCCCGGAGCAAGCGACTGCGAGCGCAAATCGCCGTAGCGGAGATTGATGCTGACCGCTGAAGTCAGTCCTTCAACATAAACATCGCCGAATTGGTTGCTGATGTCGCAAATGGTGTAGGCGGGAAGTGTAATCCGGTAATCAACATCAATCGAGCTTCGTTCAAAAGGGTTGAGATTTTGCACGGCCCGTTTGATGCCGTTGCTTTCCGTGTCAAACACGGTTTCAAGCCGGAGAAAACTGCTGTATAGAACCTGCTGGCAGTGAATTCCGCGAAGGGTTTCCTGGGCTTTCGAATCTTCGCTCTCCCTGACCCTGATGTCAATTTCAACCTTCACCTGGTTTTTTTCCCAGACCGAAAATGTGGTGTTTCCGTAGCGGTTGTCCAATTCAAGACGGAGTCCGGGTTGCACGTTAAAGAGCGTGTCTACCCGGCGGCTCAGCTCAACATCTACGGTCTTGGAATCTTTGCCGGCAGCGGACAGCATGGATCGCAGGGAAATGCCGTTGCCGTCACTTCCCGGAGCTGCGAGGATGCTGTCCGGTAATAACAGCACAAGAAGAAGGCTAAAGCACAATAGACGTGGCATATTCTTCCTGTTTTTGAGGAGTTGGTTTAGGCGTTAGCAGCTCCGACATGCGTTCCAGCACTTCGATTCGCTGACGGTAATTGCGCACCATAGCCTCCACCACTTTTTCGGCATCGGCTCCGGCGTCAAGTTCAAGGCGAAGTTGCCGGTAGTCGTTTTCCAGGTCTTCAATCAGGTCAACGGCCTGTTGGGCATCTTCAGGGCTCAACCCGGGATTAGACAGGATGATTTCCGATTTCTTTTTTGACAACCTGGCGTATTCAGATTCCATGTTGCGCAATTCGGCAAAGCGCGGGTCGGCAAACGTCGATTCGTCGAGATCAGATTCCTGGCTTGTTTCAACGGTGGCGGTGGTTCCGGTCGGCTGCAGAACTCCGCCGCCCTGACGGTCGCTTTGCGTAAGCCACAACCCGGCAGCCGTAATCAGCGTGAGTACAGCGGCAACCCGCAGTACCGGGAGCAGGGCGCGGATCCGCCGGGTGACGGGCGTTTTTGCCTGACTGTATGGAGTTGAACCGGTCGCAAGCGGGAGGTCGCGCGGGGAAGTATTCGAATGGGGTGCTACCGTTTGTGCGGGATCGGCTCCGGCGAGCGGGGAGGTCATTTGCCGGCTTTCCAACTGGCTGGAAATATTATCCCACAGTCCGGACCGGGGCACAGCCTGGTCAAGCGCCTCCCGCTCTTCGCGGATTTGCTTTTCCAACCGATCTGGATTAATGTTTTGCATTGGTGTTAATCTTTGTCCGTTTCTGGTGGGGGCTCAGGCGGCCATTGCCTCCAGGATAGCCCGGACTCTGGCTTTTGCCCGGTGGTACTGTGATTTACTGGTTGATTCGCTGATATTCATGATCTGGGCTATTTCCTCGTGATCGTAACCCTCTACGGCGTAAAGAGAAAAAACTACCCGGTAACCATCGGGCAGGGTATCAATCGCTTTTCGAATCATGTCCATGTTAAAAGGTCCCTCTTCGATATTGTGGGCGGGCTCTTCGGCTCCGGCCATTCTTTCGGCCTTTTCTTCATCCAGAAATTCGGTGAACACTTTTCGTTTATCCAGTTGTTTCAGGCAACGGTTGATGGTGATACGCTTTAACCAGGCCCCGAGCGCTACTTCCCGATGGTAGCGGTGAAGATTGCTGAATGCATCAATAAATGCTTCCTGCAACATGTCTTCCGCATCGGCGTGGTTGCCCATCAGGCGCAGGCAAACATTAAATAATGCCCGGCTGTATCGCTGGTAAAGCGCAAACTGTGCAGCCCGCTCATTGGTCAGGCTGCGGTCAACTAAATCAACGATTTCCGCGGTATCGGTGCCCTGCAATTTGTGCGGTTTCGGGGTGAATGACCGGAAAATAACGGATGGGTTGCACCGGCTTAGCGTTTTTCCGGACTTTCCCTGCAAAATTGAAAAATTACCGGGCATCAATGCGGAAAGGAAAGTCATGTGAATTGCAGCCGGCAACATTCACCCTCCGGGATCGTATTCAATGGGGATTCTTTCAAACAGATTGCACTTTTCCTTAATTTTGCGCCTTCCTATGGCAGCCATTCAGAAGCTTTCTATCGTTATCCCAGTCTATAATGAAGGTCGCACGGTCCGGAATATTCTGGATCTGGTCCGTGGGGTGCAATTGATCGACAATATTTCCAAAGAAGTCATCATTGTTGATGATGGATCAAGGGATAATACCGTAGAAATTCTGAAGGAATACATGTCGGAAAACCCGCAGGCTGGTTTTCAGTTGTTTGAACACGGGGTTAACAAGGGAAAAGGGGCTGCGCTGCACACCGGCATTTCCAAAGCAACCGGCGAATACCTGATTATCCAGGATGCCGACCTGGAATATGACCCGGAAGAATACAACAAATTGCTGGTCCCAATTCTGCGTGGAATGGCCGATGTGGTTTATGGTTCCCGGTTTATGGGCGGAGCGCCCCACCGCATTCTGTTCTTCTGGCATTCGCTCGGCAACAAATTTTTGACCTTTTGCTCCAACATGTCCACCAATCTCAACCTGACGGATATGGAGACCTGCTACAAGCTCTTCAACACCAAAATGGTTCAGGGATTGAAGCTGAAAGAAAAGCGTTTTGGATTTGAGCCAGAGGTCACAGCCAAGATTGCCCGTATTCCCAATGTGAGAATTTACGAAGTGGGCATTTCCTATTACGGCCGCACCTATGCCGAAGGCAAGAAAATAGGATGGCGCGACGGGTTCCGCGCACTGTACTGCATTGCGCGGTACGGGTTCTTTAAAGCCTGAGCGGCCGCAGTTTGCGCCGCAGTTCTCCCTGAGCAGGCTATGGCAGGGCTGAGTACCAGCGGTTTGCGCCGCTGTTTGGCCGGTTTGCCGACAGCGTTTACCCTCAGCCGGTAGCCGTATTTTGCAGGGCGAATGAACGATGCCTCTCTGGATATTGTGTTGCCGTGCTATAACCCCCAGCCCGGATGGGCGCAACGGGTAATTTCATCTTACCGGCAACTTGAAAAAGGGCTCGGCGGGCAACCCGGCCTGATTCTGGTCAACGACGGTTCAACTTTTGGCGTAACGGCAGACGATCTGAAGCTGCTGAACGCGGCCATTCCCCGGTTGGAGTATGTAGAAAATGTCCGCAACCGGGGAAAGGGGTTTACGCTCCGGGAAGGGGTTTTGCGGAGCCGGGCGGCGTTTGTCCTCTACACCGATGTTGATTTTCCCTATACAGAAAACAGTGTATTAGCGGTCTGGGAAGCGCTGAAAAGTGGGGCACAGGTTGCCGCAGGCGTCAAAGACAGCGCCTATTACCGGGATGTACCGATGTTGCGAACGCTGATTTCCAAGTTGCTGCGATGGCTCAGCGGACGGATTCTGCACCTGGAGTTCACTGATACCCAGTGCGGGTTAAAGGGGTTTGATCGCGCAGGTCGGGAAGCTTTTCTGGCCACAACCATTGACCGGTATCTGTTTGATCTGGAATTTC
>JANNSM010000325.1:0-3237 GCA_031402635.1 Bacteroidota bacterium
CCCGCCGCTGCCGTCGTAGGCTAAACCATTATAATTGTAGGTCTTGGAAGACCCACCAAAAAAAATGGAGCCATCTGATGCGGCTGCCCGGTACCGACCGGCAAGGGAGTCCTCATAGACTGACCAGATAATTTGCGTAGGGTCATCCTCGTCAATAACGCCTCTCCTAATATACGGGGCAATTGGAAAGTTAATCCCCATTCGAGCTCCGCCGACATAGACAAGGGTGTTCGAATAATTCATAATTGATCCTGCCGCACCAAAAGCCTTGTATTCTGAAGTATTGGGAACAGGGGTACCAACCGTCCACTCGTCCAAGGCAGGATTGTAGATCTGCACATTCGACACCGTTGAGGTATTGCTCCATCCGGTCACCACGTAAATCAGCGAATCGTAATAAACTGCCTGCACATGGTCGTCAATGGGAACCGGCACGGGAGCACCATCCGGCAACCACGTATTGGTCTGGGGATCAAAAATGTGTACGCGGTTAGAACTGATTTCTGTTCCGTCCTCCAACACATGGTAGCCTCCGATGACGTAAATCTTGTTCTTAACCGTACTGGCCGCCGCCGCAATTTTACCGAGCGTATCGGGTACAGGAGGTAACTCAAGCCATACTCCGGGAATATTAGCAGGATTGTATCGAAAAGAATTCCGGCTGATTCCCGACCAAATTTTTGTGCTGTCAATACCTCCAAAACTGTAAGCATAAAAGTTATCTCCTACCAAAGCTCCTGTTACGGCATTGTTTGTCAAAGCAAGAGGCATTTTAGCGACTGTATCTTCATTCCACTCGTATTCAGCATAAGAAATTTGCGCCAAAACCACCTGAATCTGAACAACCCCCAGCCAGAGTAGCAGACCCAGGCTAAACCAAAGTCCGCAGCCTTTCCGCGGTGATGCGTTTCTTTGCAGAGCATAAGGTGGAGCTTCCATAAACGAATATATTTTGCTTCAAAATAAAGAAATTGCGGCTAAGTTTCAGTTGCTCGGTCAATTGATGGAATTGCACGGGGAAAACCCGTTCAAAGCCAAGAGTTATGAAACGGCCGCATTTCGGTTGAAGCGCCTGGATCAATCGCTGGGTGAAATGAGCGCGGAGGAACGGGCTGCTTTGCCGGGAGTTGGGGCGGCCATTCAGGCCAAAATAGCCGAATTATTGGACCGGGGAACGCTGGTCGCGCTGGAAAAGCTGCTGGAGAAAACCCCGGCAGGCGTTGTGGATATGCTTCGCATCAAAGGGCTGGGCGCCAAAAAGGTGGGCACCATCTGGCGTGAACTGGATGTGGAAAGTCCGGGCGAATTACTCTACGCCTGCCGTGAAAACCGACTGGCTATGCTGAAGGGCTTTGGCGAAAAAACACAGGCCCAGGTGATCGCCAATATTGAGTTTCTGCAAAGCCAGTCCGGACTTTATCACTACGCCACCCTGGAGGAGCCGGCCCTAGCGCTGCGTCAGGCTTTGCTGGCATTCAGCGATCGGGTAGAAGAAACAGGAGCCTTCCGCCGCCGGGCCATCGTGCTGGACAGCATAGAATTTGTTGTGCAGGACAGCAAGGGACTGGGACAGGAACTGACCCGCGGAGGCTGGTTGGAATCACTGGAAGAAGTTGCTTTACCGGAATCCTTCCCGCTGAAAACTTCATGCCGTTTGCTCAAAGCGCTGACCCCAGGCGGCCTTCCGGTGAAATTGTACCTCGCCCAGGCCGGCCAGGTTGAAGCCGTTTGGTTTTACACCAGCGCCGGTGCCGGGCACCTGTCGGCCCTTCCACCCCAAATCAACCTGCAAGCCGGCGACGAGCAGGCCATTTACGCGAGTGGTGGCCTGGCATGGATTGCCCCGGAACTCCGCGAAGGGCGGGATGAAATCCGGCAGGCTGCAAGCGGTGTCATGCCGCGGCTTCTTGAAGAAAGCGATATCCGCGGCGCAGTGCACAACCACAGCATCTGGAGTGACGGGGGTGCAACCATCGAAGCGATGGCCAAAGCGTGCATAGCCAAAGGTTATGAATACCTGGTCATGAGCGATCACAGCCGGACCGCCGTTTATGCCGGCGGTTTGAGCCTCGAGCGGGTCGAAGCACAGGCTCGGGAAATTGACAAACTAAACGCACTACTGGCCCCTTTCCGCATTTTTAAATCCATAGAATCCGATATTCTGGCTGACGGAAGTCTGGATTACCCGGACGATGTGCTGGCCAAATTTGATCTGGTCATTGCCTCCGTGCACAGTGGCCTTAAAATGGATGAGGCGAAAGCCACCGATCGGCTGCTTCGCGCTATTGAAAACCCTTACACCACCATTCTCGGTCATCCAACGGGAAGGCTGCTCCTCTCCCGCCCCGGCTACCCGCTGGACCATCAAAGCATCATCCGCGCTTGCGCTGAATACGGTGTGGTCATGGAACTGAACGCGAATCCGTGGAGGCTGGACCTGGACTGGACCTGGATCGGCATGGCACAAGAAGCGGGCGTCATGATTTCCATCAACCCGGATGCGCATTCGCTGAGCGGTCTTGACGACATCCATTTTGGCGTGCTGGCAGCCCGCAAAGGCGGCCTGACACCCGAAGGCACCTGGAATACCAAAAGCCTGGCTGGAATTGAAGACTGGTTGAAGAACCGGAGGCTGCTTTTACAACAACCACTGCTGAAAAACGGATAAACTCGATGCTGATGAACGATCGTTCATTCCAGATTGTTGAATAATCATTCATGAAGTCTTACCTCAGCCTGGTCAAATTCAGCCATACCGTTTTTGCGCTGCCCTTTGCGCTGATCGGTTTTTTTCTCGCCGTGCAGCGGGATGGTTATGCCTTTAAATGGTCGCTTTTGCTGCTTGTCCTGGTCTGTATGATAACAGCCCGCAACGCCGCAATGGCTTTTAATCGCTGGGCCGACCGCAATCTTGACGCGGCAAATCCCCGAACGGCGGTTCGTGAGATTCCGGCAGGAATTTTAAAGGCAGAGCGTGTGCTCTGGTTTGTGTTGATCAACTGTGGTCTGTTTGTAGCGGCGGCGGCATTGATCAATCCGCTGTGCCTGGCGCTTTCGCCGGTAGCGCTCGCCGTTGTGCTTGGATACAGTTATACCAAGCGTTTCACGCCGCTATGCCACCTTATTCTCGGTCTTGGATTAGCGATTGCGCCTACTGCCGGCTATCTGGCCGTCGCCGGTCATTTTGACGGGCTGACCCTTATTTTTTCTGCTGCCGTGCTGACCTGGGTCAGTGGC
>JANNSM010000326.1:0-7638 GCA_031402635.1 Bacteroidota bacterium
TTCAAGCCGGGAGCCGGGTTGCAAAACCACCGATGCTCCAGGTGCAAAGTAAACTTTGCCGCTTATCCGCAAGCGGGAACCCGCATGCAATACCAGGGATTCCCGTATCCGGCGAACCCCGTTCCAATCTTCGTCTGCACCGGCATGGAGCTCAACAACCAATTCGCCCAGCGCAGCATCAACGGCTGCCCCGGCATCAACCCGGCCCGTTCCGAGCTTGCCCGCATAGGCTGTGTTTTCCGGCAATGTATCAATCCGGTAAGCGGTTGATTTTAGAATCGATGCCACTTCGCCGGGCAGCAAACAGGGATTGGCCGACAAGACCAGCGCCGCAATCCCGGCTACCGTAGGAGCGCTAAAGGAGGTTCCCCATGCTTCGGCATACCCTCCGCCAGGGATGGTGGTGAGCAATCCGTGGCCTGGCGCTACCAGGTCTACGCTGTCATTATGGGTATGGGTAGCTTCTTCGGGATCAAGCGGGAAAAGGTCGTGAACATCCTGCCAATTCCATGCACCCAAAACAGAATCGGTATGTCCCCGGGCAAACCGATGGCCGACGGAACTGACCGATAATACGCCATTAAGGGAAGCGGGGTACGCCAGTTCATGCCCATCACCACATCCGGCATCAGGGCTTCCATTGCCCGCTGAAGCCACTACAAGGGCTCCGAGCGATTGTGCCTCATCAAAGATGGCTTGTTGAATAGGACTGAAAGAACACCGGTTGATCCAGGGCACGGCAATAATATTCATACCGTGCCGGGCCAGGGTTAAAACAGCGCGATCCACATCGGTAAACCAGGCAACTTCCAGCCGTGTGCCAAGCCCGGCGGAAGCAATTCCCACACCATTGTCAGTAAGCGCCCCAGCCAGGCCGGCAACCGCAGTTCCATGAGCCGGGCCCGAGGCGTACATGGAAGCCCATTCGACCTGACCCTGAAGGTCTTCATGGTTGGTGTCCACGTAAGTATCCACGATGCCAATCCGGATGTCTCCGGTGGACTCAATCTTTTCCCAAGCCTCCGGAACCCGCAGAAAACTCAGTTCAGTTTGGATTGAGCCGCCCAGCCCGCTCAAACCCGGATCGTCGGGCATTCCGCAAAAAACCGGGACCGGTATCGGCTCGTGAAAATCAACGCAGGAATCCCCTTCCCAGAGCAACATGGCCTCACCGAAGTCAGCCGGTATCAGATAGGTGTCCCGCAGATAACGATGTTCGGCTTCCGGAAATGCAAGCTCCCGCATGGACGGCAGCCATATCTGCCGCGATTTGGCCACCCGGTCTCCCGGAAGGGAAGATGAAAGTGCCGCCAAAACCGCTTCCGGCGAACCGCAGCGGGAACGGTTCCAGTGCAGGTAGTGTCCCTCTGATAGTCCAAACGTTGACCCGGAAGTTTGGCCGGAGACCAACCAGGGAGTAAATACAAACAGCAAAAGCGGAAAAAGTCCTTTCGAAATATGCATGACTGATGGTTAGGGTGCGAGAATACCGCCAGCCTGAATCCGGTTGTCAAAACGCCCCGGCAACGTTTGGCGGTGTGGATAATTTGCCGCTGCCTTTGAAAGTCTGGTCTATCTGCCCCGCAAAACCATCTTCAGGATCATCCGGCCTCCCTGGCCCGCGATCACATCAATTTGGGCTATTGCCGTACCTTTGCTCCCGAAAAAATCAGGTGGACGGCCAATGCCCGGGGCAACGGCGTTCAGCGGAATTTCAAGCTTTACCGAAACTCCATCATGGCATACGATATCATTGTTTTAGGAAGCGGACCCGGCGGTTACGTGGCCGCCATTCGCGCAGCCCAGCTCGGACTGAAAACGGCTGTTGTTGAGAAGGAATCGCTCGGAGGCGTTTGCCTCAACTGGGGATGCATTCCCACCAAAGCGCTGCTGAAAAGCGCCACCGTATTCGACTACATCAAGCACGCTGCGGACTACGGCATTGCGGTGGGCGAACCCAAACCGGAATTTGGCAACATGGTCAAACGCAGCCGGGACGTTGCAGAAGGGATGAGCAAGGGAGTCCAGTTTCTGCTTCGCAAAAACAAAATTGATGTGCTGATGGGCTATGGCCGGGTTCAACCCGGAAAAAAGGTGGAAGTAACCGATGCCAACGGGCAGAAGGTCGTTCACGAAGCCAAACACATCATCATCGCGTCGGGAAGTCGTTCGCGTGAACTGCCCAACCTTCCACAGGACGGAAAGAAAATTATGGGCTACCGCGAAGCCATGGTCATGCCCAAACAACCCAAAAGCCTGGTGGTAGTTGGCGCCGGGGCAATCGGGGTCGAATTTGCCTATTTCTACAATGCCATCGGCACCGAAGTGACATTGGTGGAATTTATGCCCAGACTGGTTCCGGTTGAAGATGAAGACATCAGCCGCGAACTGGCCAAGAGCTTCAAGAAAGCTGGCATCAAGATCATGACTGATGCCTCGGTTGAAAAAGTGGACACCAGCGGAAAAGACTGCAAGGTGACCGTGAAAACAAAAACCGGAACGGAAGAAATTTCGTGCGAAGTGGTGTTGTCCGCCGTGGGTGTTTCTTCAAACCTCGAAGATATCGGGTTGGAAAATACCGGGATCAAACACGAAAAGGGCAAAATCACCGTGGACGATTTTTACCGCACCAGCGTGCCGGGTTACTACGCCATTGGCGACGTGGTGAAAGGTCCAGCGCTGGCTCATGTGGCTTCTGCCGAAGGTATCATTTGCGTGGAATCCATTGCCGGAAAACACCCCGAACCGCTCGATTACGGTAACCTCCCCGGCTGCACCTATTGCAGTCCGGAAATTGCGAGCGTTGGCATGACAGAAGCTCAGGCCAAAGAAGCCGGCTACGAGATCAAAGTGGGCAAATTTCCGTTTAGCGCCTCGGGCAAAGCGAGCGCTTCCGGAGCCAAAGAAGGATTTGTCAAAGTCATTTTTGATGCCCGTTATGGCGAATGGCTGGGTGCGCACATGATCGGCGCCAACGTAACCGAAATGATTGCCGAAGTAGTGGCTGCCCGCAAACTGGAAACAACGGGCCACGAGATTATCAAAACGGTCCACCCCCACCCCACCATGTCCGAAGCGGTGATGGAAGCTGCCGCAGCAGCCTACGGCGAAGTGATTCACCTGTAAGTACTCCCGGAGAGGCCTGTCCTCCTGAAAATCATTGACCAGAAAGTCCGCCCAGTGCAAGGCGGACTTTTTTTTACTGGCGAATTCAAAGCGGCAGCCATAGAGAAAGGGACAATATTTATTCATACGCAAACTGATTGTGCGCTCTGTTGCCCTCCCTTCAAAAAGCCACAAACTCCCCCGCCTTTAACACCCGGTCCCCTTCGCCCTGCCGGATCCAAACCTCTCCATTACCTTCGGGATTGCGAATACCCTGGTTGTTAACTTCCACGTTTTTCAGCCGCAAGAGGTAAACGGCCAATTCGCCCTGGCTGACGTACCATATATCTTCTTGCTGTGCAATTTGCTCACAGAATTCCTGCACGGTAGTCCAGCGCGCGGGGTCCTTTAGTTCCCAGGCGTGACCCCAGACATAAAGCAGCGATAATTCGCGCCCCGGATGGGCTTTGTAGGTCTCGGCGAAAGGCAGGCACTTGCTGTCGTGAATGGTCGGATCCCAGAGCAGCAGATTGGTGGGCAGGTCGAAGTTGCGGGTATCGCTGACCGTGCGTGCGCTGCTGAGGCCAAGGCTCTGAACAAGGCGTGCAATGTGTTCGTTGGAGGCGCCGAAAGGGTAGGCCAGACTGCTGATGTTCCGGCCCGTGAGCCGCGTCAGGTTGGTCACATCGGATTGAACGTCTTCCAAAATTTCGACATCGCTGATCTCCTTGAAATTTTTGTGATAGCTGCCATGTGCCGCGATTTCATGGCGGGCATAAACCCTTTCCAGCGAGTCCGCCGAAAGGTATTCCTGATAAATGCTGTCGCCGTCGGGCTGCGGCCAGGCGCGCGTTTGGCCCAGGTAGCCGGAGTTGAGGTTGAAAGTGCCCACAATGCCATAACGGTCAAACAAGCGGGCCAGCCGGACGTCTTCGACCGGGCCGTCATCATAGCTCATGACCAGCGCCTTGGTTTTGCCGCCTGGATAAGCAAAGTAATGCTCTGGCGAAGGGCCGCATGCGCTTAACACAACACTTGCTGCGAGCAGCGGGGTCATTCGAACAGCGAGCTGCCGATGGTTGGAAAAAAAGTAATCAATAAAAATTCTAAAAATCATTATAAATTGCCGTTAAGCTGATGGCGGTATGAACAAAATTCCAGTCGGCAAAGTTGGCGCTGTTTGAAAGTTAAATTGGGTATTGGGATTTATTCTTTGTCCGTCATATCAAATAAATTTAAGAACAACAACTTACCATAGTGCGTAAAACAATAGTTTTTCTTTTTGCCCTTTGGGGTCTGCATGGGCAGGGTCAGGTTTGCGACCCTGCCGTTGCACCCACTGGACTGATTTCGACCTACACGCCAGGCAGCGGAGCCCTGTTAGCATGGAATGTTGTTCCCGGCAGTTTCGATGTCATGCTTCGGGTAGATTTGCCCGCTGGCGGTTTCATTTCAAAACGGATACGCGGTTTTGAGGTGGATCAGTTCCTCATTCCGGACATCGTGTTGAATGCAGGGGTTCACACTTGGCGGGTGCAGGCAGCCTGTTCCACCGTTTTTCCCTATTCTCCTACACCGATATCCCTCACGAACAGCTTTACCGTGGTTACAGGGAGTCCTTGTCCGGCTACCTTAAGCGATGTGGACGGCAACGTTTACAATGTCATTGACATCATCGGCCAGTGTTGGATGAAAGAAAACCTGAAAGTAGAACACTATACAAATGGTGATCCTATCCCTACCGGTCTGAGCGATGCAGCCTGGGCAGACACCTATTTAGACTCAACCGGTGCCTTTGCCATCTACAACAATCTCGCTTTTCACAAGGCAATCTATGGGTTGTTGTACAATCATTATGCCGTGAAAGACCCTCGTGGTCTTTGTCCGACAGGGTGGAGCGCAGGGACTGATTCCAAATGGACCGACTTACGAGCGTACTTAGGTGGTGTCGATGAAGCCGGAGCCCGAGCGAAAGCAGTAGGTACGTTAAGCGCCGGTACGGGATACTGGCAGGACCCCAACACCGGCGCAACGAATTCCAGCGGATTTACGGCGCTACCAGGAGGGTTACGCTCTAGCCTTGGTAACTACACGTACAAAGGATACAGAGCGCACTTTTGGAGTACGAATGAAACAGGCAGATACCGGGAATTGTACCATGATGCAGAGAACATGCAGGTGGAACGCGCGTCTCGAGTTACCGGGATGTCTGTTCGCTGTGTAAAAGATTGAAGGGTACTTCAAAAAACCCCATATATTGCGTTATACCTTTTTTAACATCGTCATTTACAGGAGTAAACTCCGGTGTTAAAAATTTGGCATGCCTTGTCTCTGGAGTTTTTGGAAGCACCCTGAAGGACGGTGGCTGTGATGGTCACTAAAGTCTTTTAATGAACGGAGAAAAATAAAGATATAATTTATGAGTTTATGTAGGTTTTTCGGGATTATTTGTTTCTTCCTGTGGCTTACGCCTGATGCGCAAGCCCAAATTTGCGACCCCGGCACAGCACCAGTTGGTCTGACCAGCACCTACACGCCAGGCAGCGGCGCCTTGCTGGAATGGGATGCCGTTCCCGGCAGTCTGGGCGTGCAGTTGCGCATTGAATTTCCGACCGGGTCAACCTTTAGCCGCAGGCTGCTGGGTGCAGAGTTGGATCAGTTTGCCGTTCCCGATGCCTTGTTGCTGGCCGGCACATACACCTGGCGGGTACAGGCAGCCTGCAGCGTCGCGCCGCCGTTCTCCGTTACGCCTGCATCAGCACCTGGCAGTTTTACCGTGGACAGTGGCTCCTGCCCTGCCGTAGCCTCCGACGTTGATGGCAACATTTACCACACCATCCAGATCGGCGGGCAATGCTGGCTGCAGGAGAATCTGAAGGTGGAACGCTACCGCAACGGAGACCTGATTCCGACCGGGTTGAACAATGCCGCGTGGCAAGCGGCTACCTCCGAAGCGTTTGCGATTTACAACAATGTTTCAGCCAACAAAGACAAGCTGGGCATTCTGTACAATTGGTACGCGGCTACCGATCCCCGTGGATTGTGCCCCGTAGGTTGGCACCTGCCTAGCGACAGCGAATGGTCTGATCTGATTGATTACCTGGGGGGAGAAAGCATCGCCGGCGGCGCCTTGAAGGAAACGGGAACCCGGGCTGACGGCAGCGGGGTCTGGTTTGCCCCAAACCTGGATGCGACGAACAGCAGCGGCTTTACCGCTCTTCCAGGCGGCTTCCGCGACCTGAACGGAATTTACGGCATCGGCGGTTTTTACGCCTTTTGGTGGAGTGCCACCGAAAATGGCAGCAACCACGCTTTTTATCGTCAGGTGGGCTACGTGGACGGCAGTGCTGTGCGCTCCTTTGACCTCAAGCGTTACGGCTTCTCCGTTCGCTGTTTGAAAGACGAGTGAAGCACCCGGCGCAGTTGCTGTGCATATGCTCTGACGCACGAAGCCCTTCGCCCGAAAGCGGAAAATGTCCGACCTTTAGGTGATTCAAGATCTCGCCATGCAAAACACCGACGACACCAAGCTCTGAAAACTGACGCAAAAACGTGCGCAAGCCAAACGGAACCTGACCTCTTATGTGGTAGTAAATACCGTGCTGATTCTAATTTGACTCAAGGGCCAGGGCTGGCCGCCGGCTTTTAATAATTTCTGGCCAGGGTGGGTGCTTTTTGGGTGGGGCATCGGGCTTTTTATGAGTTTCCGCGACAGCTACGGAGAGAAGACGGAGGAAATTGCGCAGCGGGAGTATGACAAACTGAAGGGGCGTTCTACGTAGCGCATTACTTTAGGATCTATCGTGTAAGCTAATGCTAATGATATAAGCACTATTGTAATACATATATTAATTTTATTTTTCACCAATTTCTTTACTGATGAAAAGTTTGATGACTTTAGTGGCGGTGCTGCTTGCATGTGCTTGGAGTAATGGCCTTCAAGCACAGGTTTGCGATCCTGCCGTTTCACCCACAGGACTGATTTCGACCTACACGCCTGGCAGCGGAGCTTTTCTCCAGTGGAACGCTGTTCCGGGCAGTATCGGTGTTCTGATTAAGGCTACCTCACCATCGGGCAGCAACATCACCCGACGGATTATTGGGTTCGAAAAGGATCAGTTCCCTGTGCCTGATGCGTTGTTGACGCCCGGCACCTACACCTGGCAAGTCCAGGCAGCTTGCAGCACAACGCCTCCTTACGATGTGACACCGATTTCAGCCAGCAACAGTTTCACGGTAGGGGGCGGCGGTTCCTGTCCAGCCACCGTCACGGATATTGACGGTAACGTTTATAACACCGTCCAGATTGGCAGCCAGTGCTGGATGGCAGAGAACCTGAAGGTGGAGCATTATAGCAACGGCGATGAGATTCCAACTGAAATGAGTGATAGTGCCTGGGCTGCCACAACGAGCGGAGCATTTATTGTGTATGATGGTGATCCGGCAAATAAGGCTACATACGGTTTGCTTTATAAATGGTATGCCGTCAGCGATTTGCGCGGCTTGTGTCCAAGTGGCTGGCATGTACCCAGG
>JANNSM010000327.1:0-4547 GCA_031402635.1 Bacteroidota bacterium
ACGAAATAGGTGGCATTGGAATTTTCACAGGCATATGCGCAAGCCGGAGGGCCTCCGATGGCATCAGCTCCGGAATAATCCTCCATGTTTACCAGAAAACAGTCCGGTTTTGGACAGACAATGGTCACGTGAATGGTGGCCGAACAAAGACCGCCGCCACCCAGGCAGGGCTCATAGAAATACACCAGATCGTACTCACCGCAACAGGTTTCATCGCCGGGTCTGGTCAGCGTCAGGTTGCCGTTGGGTTCCAACTGGATGCAATCCGAAGGAGTCTGCAAACGAACCGGACAGGTCAACGGCAGGCTGACCCCGTCGTTGGTGGCTACGTTGTAAACCAGCGGTTGCCCGAGTTGTACGGTAACAACATCATTGACCGCAGGGCACGGACCACTTTGCGCACTGGCAAGAAAAGGAAGGGTGGTAAGCAGCAGGCATCCGAGAAAGGTTCTGACCGCTGTTCGGATCAAGTTGTACGTTTGTTTCATGGCATATTGGTTTACCGGGCATTTTCCGGGAGGAAACACCCCTATTAACCTGAACACATGCCGAACATACGGATGGCTGGTCAGCCCATTTCAAACTCTGAATTAAAAAGCAGGTATCTGCAAAACTTATTATATCAAAGTTTTGGTAGCGAACTTTCCTGCCACAACGTAGTGCGTCTGTGTTATAGTGTCAACTACTAAAGGTAAGGAGTTAACATTGGGTTAACCTATAGTTAACATGAATTAATTTTTTTCAGGCTTTTGGCTTTGTTTTTCATCGTCGTTTACAGCCATGCATGGATTGGCTACTTTTGTCCTGTGCCTGATTTTGATGAACTGGCGTCCCGGATCAATGACACCTGGACCCTCTTTTTAGACCGTGATGGCGTGTTGAACAAGCACCGTCCCGATGACTATGTGAAAAATTGGAACGAGTGGGAATGGGTGCCGGGGTCCGCTTCAGCCGTTGCCCGCCTGACGGGCATTTTCCGTTACATCATCGTGATAACCAACCAGCAGGGCGTGGGCAAAGGCCTGATGACTGAGCAGGATCTGATTGACATTCACACCCAGATGGAGCTTGGACTGCGGGGTATCGGCGGGTTGGTAGATGCCGTTTATTTCTGCAGCGACCTGGAATCCGACCCGGAGAACCAGCGCAAGCCAAAACCGGATATGGGCCTGGCAGCACAGCACGATTTCGAAGGCGTTGACTTTGGAAAGAGCATCATGGTTGGAGACTCCGGTTCCGATATGGAATTTGGCCGCAGTCTGAGCATGTTTACTGTCCGCATCCACAGGGACCCGGAAAAAGTTATTCAGAACCCGGCCGTTGACTATGCTTTTCGCAGTTTATCCGAGTTTGCCGATGCGGTATTGCAGACCCGGGTAGGGTAACCGGGTATTAACTCCCGCGGTTATTCCGGAAGATTAACAACAATGATATCATCGGGTTTCGGAGGCCAGACCGGACTGTTTTCCTCGCCGGTAAAGTACAGCCCGAGTTCCTCGAGATTGTGGCGCATCTGCCCGCTGAAGCGGCGCGCCCCTTCGAGCGATAAATGCCCTGTATCCTTAAAATAGCGGTCCGGGTATTCGGCTTCGTAGATAATAACCCTCACATTGTCATGGCGGTCCTGCATCCTTTTGCCCCAGGCTTTCATGTCGTCGTAATTCGGAAGCATTTCCTGGATGGAATAGTGACGCGGGCTGGCGATAAAGAGAAACAATCGTTCCGGATGAGCGGAAATGGTAGCCTCCATCCGCTTTTCGAGCACCGGGTCATAGGTGAAGGGTCTCGGCCCTTCGTCCCGGCGATTCTGAATATACCGGGTCATCTGTTCCGGGGGTGGTGCTTCCTTGTTGAAGACCCCTCCCTTTATATAGAGTTTGCGGGGCTGATAAACTTCGGCGAGGTAATCCTTTACATAGCTTGAATACACGCCGAAATAGCGCCCGCCAGGAATACTCTGATGCGGGCGGTATCGGTTATTGTCCTGTAGAAATTGCTTGACCCGCTTGTCTTCATTGACAAAAGGCAGGTAGGTCCGGATATTGATCGAACTGCCCTGGCTGTCCATTTCCATGATCCGGAAATGAAAATCAATGATGACCGGGCAAGTTTTTTTCTTATCGGTTTCTACGTTCAGCAGCAGTTCATTGATGATGAACCCCGCGTTTTCCATAGAGTAGTTGTAGTAATTCGCCCCGAGTGAATCCGGGTAATACGAGTTGCGCGAAATAGAAGGTCCAAAGATCGGTATCTCGTTGAGCAGGCGTTTTTCATCTTCAAGCCTGGCCAGTTTGTACGCATTAGACAATTCCGCATACTGCGTCAACACCCTGGTGAAGACGTAATCCGCCGACAGGCTGACAATGGCGATAAAGACCGCCAGCGGAAGGAGGATCTTCCGCACCAACAGCCGGAAATGGCTAAAATTGGAAGTAGAAGAAGCCGGTTGATCCGTCATAGCCAAACAGGTAAATCACGAGGAAAATGCCCATCAGGTAAGCCAGGCTGTAGCGCCCCAACTTAAGGTTGAAGGGAATCAGGTAGCTCAGGAAGAGCAGGAAGATGGAAAAAAGACAGAGGCCAAATTCAAACTGGCCGTTTTTCAGTACAATGTTTTGGACGTCCAGGATCCAGTTGCCGGGCTGGAACATCTTACCGAGCAGGATATGCGCAGCCTGAATGGACGAAGCCCGGATATAGGTGGTGGAAATGGAGAAAACCGTGAACAGGGTCAGAATTTGAACCCAACCCGGTACGGATGGCAATTTGTTATCCCAGCCTTTCCGGGTGAGCCATTTTTCGAACTTCATGATATATAACACCCGGCTGACCATCAATACCCCCATGAAACCGAACGCGATGACAAAGGTCCAGCTGGCTCCGTGCCAGATCCCGGTAATCATGGCCACCAACATCAGGTTCAAACAACTGCGAAGGAGATTTGGGGTATAGCCGCCCAGCGGAACAAAAACGTAGTCCATGAACCAGGTGGTGAGCGAAATATGCCAGCGCACCCAGAAATCGGAGATGTTTTTGGCCAAAAACGGCTTTTTGAAGTTCTCCATCATTTCAACCCCCATGAGACGCGAAGTGCCGATGGCGATGTCGGAATAGCCGGAAAAATCGCAGTACATCTGGATGGCAAAGAAGAACGTTCCGATGAGCGCCGCAACGCCATCCACGGACATCGGGCCGTCAACGCCGGTAAGCCCGGTAAAATGAACCTCGTCAACATAGAGTTTCAGCCGGTCTGCAATGACCAGCTTTTTGAAAAAGCCCTGCGCCATTTTGCACAAACCCTGCACAATCCGGTCATAGTCAACAAATTGCTCCTGTTTGAGCTGGGGGATCAGGTTGTTGGACCGGTTGATGGGGCCCATGACCAATTGGGGGAAATACGAAACAAACAGGGCGAAAATGCCAAAGTGCTTTTCATGGCGGGTTCTCCCATAATAAATGTCCAGGGTATAGCTGAGCGACTGAAAGGTATAAAAGGAGATCCCTATCGGAAGGAGAATTCTCAATTCCGGGGCGTGGTACTTTAACCCGATAAAATGGGTGATCTGCTCAAAGGTGTCCAGCGTAAAAACGGTGTACTTGAAATAGAACAGCAACCCGAGGTTGGCCACCAGGTTTGCCCAGAGCCATGGTTTTCGCTGTTTCTTATCCTTTAACTCCCCCATCCGTCCCCCGGTGTACCAGGTGGTGATGGTGGTAAAAAAGATGAGTAGAAGGTACTTGGGATCAAAGCTGGCGTAGAAGAGATAAGAAGCAGCCAGCAGCAGAATCCAACGGGTCCGCCAGGGTAACAGGTAGTACAGAACTACAGTAACCGGCAGGAAAATGAGAAATTCGAAGGAGTTAAAAAGCATGGCCGGTTTAAAATCTGCGCAAAGCTAATAAAGCCTGCCGGGGCTTTACAGCCGTCCGAAGTTGTGACCTGGGTAGTTTAAATAATTCATAACGGTGCAACAATTCAACATATCCCGGGTATTAAGCAAGTGTTCATACGGTATGATGGCAGGAATAGTTCCCCGGTACAGTCCTTCCCCCCAACTTCCCGTCCTTCACCCTGGTTCAGGTTCCCGAAACAGGTTTCCTGCCCCGCATTCCTTAATTTCGCGCCGGAATGGCCGACCGCCGGCATATTGCCCGGTTGGCCCCGATCGGGCTTCATTTCGCCAAGTGACTTCTCCTGAATGATTATCTCCGACAAGCACCGCTATGTTTTCGTTCAATTGCCCAAGACTGCGTCAACGGCCATTGAAAAAGAATTACTTGAGCATTATGACGGAAAATCTATTCTGCTCAAGCACGACTTGTACCACAAGTTTCTGAAGGTGGCCACCCCGGATCAACAGGCCTATTTTGTTTTTGCCTCCGTGCGCAACCCGATGGATATTGTGGCCAGCCATTATTACAATCTTTTGCAGGAGAACCGTTTAAGTAAGCGAACCCCCAAAAAACACTCCCTGGCTCGGCGCATTTGGGGAACCTATCGGACGCGCTCCCGCTTTGATTTTATCCGCGGCGGCGAAGGCGATTTC
>JANNSM010000328.1:0-2492 GCA_031402635.1 Bacteroidota bacterium
GCCCCTCGAGGGTCGGCACCACCCGGTGGGCCACCGTGAGCTTCTCGGCGGGATAGCTGTTCGCCACCGCCACCACCTTCATGCCGGCGGTCTTGGCCGACAGGATCCCGGGGAGGGAGTCCTCGAAGGCCAGGCATTCGCGGGCTTCCTGACCAAGTGCTTCCGCCGCGCGGAGGTAAACGCCCGGATACGGTTTACCCAAAACTTCGGATTCCGCAGAACAAATAGCCTTAAAGGCCGGCAACATCCCAAGCCGGTTGAGCTGGGCCAGAATCACCCGAAGGGGAGAAGAAGAAGCAACAGCGAGCGGAATTTCCCTCGTCTCAAAAAAAGCAATCGCCGCTTCTGCGCCTGGTGTAGCGCTGGCTTCCTGTCGGATGAGCGTCTCCAGCTCTTCCAGAATGGCATTTTCGACCTCCGGGAGCGACAAAGATGACCAGGGTTGGAGGCGGTAACGGATACGGACCACTTCGTCAAGCCTGATGCCGGTGGTAGCGGCCAGTTCCGCTTCCGTAAGCGATATACCCAGTGTTCCGAAGACTGCGGCTTCGGCCCTTCGCCAAAGAGGTTCTGAATTGACAAGAAGACCATCCAGGTCAAAAATGGCGGCTTGGATCATACGGCGCATCCCGCAAAGGTAGCAGCAACCCGGAATCCGGTTCCCGACTCCGCACACCTCTGAGAAATCTGACCGTACTTCGCGCCATGTTAAAAGCGCTCGCTGCACTTTTCTTCAAGCTCCGCGGCTGGTCCATCAACTGGAACCTGCCAACCGGGGTCCAGCGTTGTGTTATGATCGCAGCGCCGCATACGTCAAACTGGGATTTTGTCTATGCCAGGCTTGCCTTTTACCAAATGGGTATTCCCCTTCGGTTTACCATCAAAAAGGAGTGGATGGGCTTTCCGTTGGGACTGCTGATGCGCGCACTGGGTGCCATCGGGATTGATCGCACCCCAAAAACCCCGGGCGCCGAGCGACCCAGTATGACCGACGCCATGGCAGAACTGTTTGCCCAAAACCAGGAGCTTGTGGTCATGGTCACGCCAGAGGGAACCCGAAAGCTGCGAACTGAATGGAGATCAGGGTTTTATTATGTCGCACTTAAAGCTGGCGTACCGGTCGGACTCGGCTATCTGGACTATAAAAAAAGGGAAGCCGGCGTGGGGAAAATGGTGTATCCCAGTGGCGACCGCGACCGGGATTTTCGGGAAATCATGGATTTCTACCGCAATATTCAGCCCCGGCATCCCGCCAAATTCAGCATTGATACCACCGTCTGACCCGTGCTACTCTCCGTTGAAAACCTTTCCAAGTCCTACGGTGACCGCGAACTTTTTCGCGGGATCACGTTCTATATCGCTCCCGGCCAGAAAATTGCGCTCGTAGCCCGAAACGGAACCGGTAAATCCAGCCTCATGCGGGTTTTGGCTGGTCTGGATGCTCCGGATCTCGGCGGCAGCGTTACCTATCACCCCGATGCCCGGGTGGCTTTTTTGCCGCAGGAACCCGTTCTTGATCCAAAGCAAACTGTGCTTGAAGCGGTATTTGCCGCGGAGAGCCCCGCGATGCTTGCCGTGCGGGAGTACGAAGAATGTGTAGCCCGGCAGATTTCCGGAAAACGGCTTGACCAGGCCATCGCCGATATGGAAACTCACAATGCCTGGGATCTGGAAGCTCTCGTCAAGCAGGTCCTTTCCCGGCTGGATATCCACGACGTAGAACGAAAAGTGGACCGGATGTCCGGGGGAGAGCGCAAGCGGGTTGCCTTAGCCCGCGTCCTGATTGAAGAGCCTGATCTGCTGATTTTGGATGAGCCCACCAACCACCTTGATCTGGAAATGGTGGAATGGCTTGAAGGGTATCTGGCAGCCCAGAAACGCGCCTTGTTGCTGGTTACCCATGACCGGTATTTTTTGGATACCGTCTGCCAGGAGATCATTGAGATTGAGCAGGGCGAATTGCAGCGTTACCGCGGCAACTATTCGTACTACCTCGAAAGCAAGGTGGAACGCACCGATGCCCGCAACAAGACCATCGAAAAAGCGAGAGGGCTATACCGCACCGAACTCGAATGGTCCCGGCGAATGCCCCAGGCCAGGTCAACCAAGTCTAAATACCGGATGGAAGCGGTTCAGGAATTGCGCGAATTCGCCATGCGAAGGACCGATGAGGATGAGCTCATCCTGGACCTCCAGACCGAGCGTCTGGGCAGTAAGATTCTGGAACTCCACAACGTCAGCAAAGGCTTTGGAGGGCGTTCGCTGATTGAGCGGTTTGACTACAAGTTCAAAAGACCGGACCGCATCGGCATCGTCGGCCGCAACGGCTCCGGTAAAAGCACCTTGCTTGACCTTTTCACGGGCGAACAGGAGCCCGACAGCGGCAAGGTGGTTCGGGGCGAAACGCTCCACATCGGTTACTACCGGCAGGGCGGGATGAACTTCAAAGAAGGTCAGCGGGTTATTGACGTCGTGCGCGATGTCGCGGAGTT
>JANNSM010000329.1:0-3915 GCA_031402635.1 Bacteroidota bacterium
CCAACTGGCAACGCGTCGGAAAGTGGTCAGAATGCACAATGTGGAATGGGCGTATTACGCCGGTCTCGCTGAATTGGAACGATCGTTCTTAAAAGAAATGTACTTCCGTGAAGAAAGCAGGAGATTGAAGACTTATGAAAAGATCCTGGCAAAAGCCGATGCAATTGCCTGTATTTCACCAGCCGATACTCATTATTACCGGGATTTGTTCGCTGACCGCTCGTTTCATCTTCCCGCCTTTCATCCTTTTTACAACCTTGCCTGCAGGAAGGGACGAGGTACCTATGCGCTATACCACGGCAATCTCTCCGTGGCTGAAAATGTGCAGGCCGCCAGCTTTCTGATTCAGATCTGGAAGGATATGCCGCTTCCGCTGGTTTTGACCGGGCTTGATCCCGATTCTAAACTTCTGGCCATGTGTGAGAGAAACACGGCCGTCCGGTTAGTTGCCGATCCGGGTGAAAGGGAACTTGATGAACTGGTCGCGGAGGCCCATGTACACGTGCTGCCTGCTTTTCAGCGAAGCGGGATAAAGCTCAAATTGCTCCGTGCGCTATTTCAGGGCCGTTTTGTGATTGCGGGACCGGACATGGTCGGGGACACCGGTCTTGAAGGATTTTGTCGCGTTGCCGGATCCGAAGAGGAGTGGGGAGAAGCGGTTCGTCTAACAAGCGAACAGGCGTTCAGTGATACAGATATAGAATCCAGGCGGCCGCTGGAACTGCGCTATTCCAATCGAATGAATGCGGACCTGCTTATGAAATCACTATTTGTTCCGCGTCCTCAATAACCCGCCCATCACGGCATTTGATAATCCGGGACGGGAACTTTTCGAGCAGGTTATAGTTGTGGGTGGCCATGAAAACGGCCGTTTTGGATTCCCGGGCAATGCGCCACAACAGAGTAATGATGTCGTCCGATGTTTCGGGGTCCAGGTTGCCGGTAGGCTCGTCGGCGAGAATCACTTCCGGTTTGTTAATAATGGCTCTGGCAATGACAACGCGTTGCTGCTCACCACCCGAAAGTTCATAGGGCATTTTATGGGCTTTGTCATGCAGCCCAACCTTGCTCAGCGCGTTGTCAATCTTCACTTTGATCTGGGCTTGGTCCTTGTAGCCGGTTGCGCTCAGAACAAAGGACAGGTTGTCCGTGACCGTCCGGTCCATGAGCAACTGGAAGTCCTGAAAAATAATTCCCAGTTTACGGCGCAGGTAGGGCACCTGTTCCTGCTTGATTTTGTGAAGTGAAAAGCCGGCCACTTCCGCTTCTCCATCCATCAGGGGCAGATCAGCATAAAGGGTTTTGAGCAGGCTGCTTTTGCCGCTTCCGGTTTTGCCAATCAGGTAAACGAATTGACCGGCACCGATCTTGAGGTCAACTTCACGGAGAATCAGGGATTGGCCCTGGTAAATTGCCCCGCGGCGGATGTCTATAACGTTTTCTGGCACGGCCCAAAGTTAGGAAAGAACGCGTTTGCACATGCAGCGGAGACCTCCGAGTACCGGGACATGACATCGCTTGAAACCTGGCACGGCTGCAGGCTCCCTTTTTGCGTTGCAACCCGTTGGGATTGCTGGTAGTTTTGCGCCATGATTTTGCCCAATGACCTGCTGCTTCGCGCCGCCTCCGGTCAACCGGTTGAGCGCCCTCCGGTTTGGCTGATGCGGCAGGCAGGCCGGATTTTGCCGGAGTACCGGAAGTTGAGAGCCTCGGTTTCCGGATTTCTTGAATTGGTCCGGACACCGGAACTGGTTTGCGAAGTAACCCTTCAGCCAGTAGATGCCCTCGGCGTGGATGCCGCGATCATTTTCTCGGACATCCTGGTGATTCCGGAGGCTATGGGGCATCCTTATAGTATGGTCGAAAGTGTCGGTCCCCGGTTTGAGCACCCGGTGCGAACCATGCGGGATCTTGAAAAACTGCGTATTGCCCGGGCAGAAGACCTTGATTATGTCAGCGAAGGCATCCGGCTCACGCGCAAGGCACTTGCCGGAAAAGTTCCGCTGATCGGATTTGCCGGCGCACCCTGGACCCTGTTTGCTTATATGGTCGAAGGTGGCGGTTCCAAAACCTTCTCCCATGCCCGGCGAATGCTCTACTGTGATCCTGTTTTTTCAGGCCGTTTATTGGACATGATCACGGAAGGAACCATTGCCTATCTCCAGGCGCAGGTGCGTTCCGGGGCCCAAATCATTCAACTGTTTGACTCCTGGGCTGGAGTGCTTGGTCCCGCCCAGTACCGCGAAATTGCCATTCCCCGTCTCCGCACCATTTGCCAGTCCATAACCGAAGTTCCGGTAATTGTTTTTGCCAAAGACGCCTGGTTTGCCCTGGAGGATATTGCCGGACTTGATTGTCAGGTTATCGGGCTTGACTGGCAGCATACACCGGAACTGGCCCACGCTTTGGCCGTTAACAAAGTGTTTCAGGGCAACCTGGATCCCTGCCTGCTTTATGCCAATCCTTCCGTTATTGCTGAAAAGACGAGGGCCATGTTATCCGCTTTTCCCAATCCGCATATCGCCAACCTTGGGCACGGCGTTTATCCGGATACCCCGTTGGAAGGGGTGCGCGCTTTCGTGGATGCCGTAAAATCGTTCCGCTGGTCTGACGAGCGTGAGCAATGAGATAGACGCTTCCGAAATGAAGTGGCCATTCCCCGGAAAGTGACCCTCAATGGGAGGGCTGATGTTTTCCCATGGATGCGCCCTTTTTTTCGCCGGGATAATCCTTTTCGCCCGCATTAACCGCCATTCGCAAATCATTTTCTCTGGGTGGTATGGGACAGAACCATCCGTCCGAATAAGCGCAATAAGGATTGTAGGCTTCATTGAAATCTAAAATCAGCAAATTCCCTTCGGGAATGACCGGGTCCAGGTAACGGCCCCCGCCGTAGCAAACCCCGCCGCTATTCATGTCGGTAAAGGGCACAAACAGCAGTTTACCGTATTCCGGATGGCTGATGTTCTGAAGACTGCGATAGGCTTCCAGGCTATCCTGACGGCCACCGGCCTCGAAAATCAGGCGGGCATAGCGGATAAAACTTTTCGTTGTTCCCGCAGATGTGGGGAAAAGCAGGGTGTCCGGGGATTCGAAAAGTTCTACCCTTGCCGTTACCTTCCAGGCCGGATCAACAGGAAACCAGTCCAGCCCGCCAAAAGTTTTTCGCGCTTTTTCGGTTTTAAAAGGCGGCGCTCCCCTGGTCAGGAAACCGGCAAGTTTTTGAGTGCGATCGGATTCCAGCCGCCGGATATAGGCTTCTGTTTCTTCTTGGTTTGTGTCATCCACTGGTTGAGCGATTCGTTGGGCATGGCCGGACAGCGCGAACAATATGGCCAAACAAAGTCCGGCAAACTGCCGGTTAGCAGAAGTTGCCCCGGGATCATATTTGAACATTTGTTCAACAAAACTGAGCCGGTTCCATCTGCCACTCATAAATGCGCCATTTTCTGAGCGGTCAGGGATAAAATTTCCGTTTCCAGGTTCCGGGCTTCTTCCACCATATTTTGACCTTTGGTTAGCATTTCGCTGGCGAATGCCCGGTCCTTGAGTCCACTGCAGTTGATCTGGACGTTCAGGTAAGCGCCCAAAACAGCACTGCGCACACACAAAGCGCCAACGGCCGCATCGGTGACGGAATTCGGGTTGCCTTGCTCCACCATGGCTTTCAACAACGGGAACGCTTCTAGGCCCAGTTCCATCACGCGGAACGGAGTTTCAATGGCATACCGTGTTGCGGCTTGGATAGCCTTGCTGCGGAGATCTTTTTCCTCAACACTTTCTTTGGGAAGGCGAAAAGAGTCCATGATGCAATTGAATGCCCGGGTGTCTTCATCCACCAGGGTCAGCAAACTGTCTTTGATGCGCTGTCCCCGTTCTGCCCAGACGGAGAATTCTTTCCAGCGATGGTCCCAG
>JANNSM010000330.1:0-12047 GCA_031402635.1 Bacteroidota bacterium
ATTTTTCAGGGGAATGATTCGGTTAAGGAATTCATGGTTTTTGTTGAAGATTACGCGTTGCAGCACGGCATTGCCACACTCAGCGTTGACCAGCCTGGGTTTGGCGAAAGCGGCATGAGCGGCAATCTGCTCGACTCGGAGCGCGCGGCGCGGTTGTGTATCGGCAGCGCAATTCGTTTCATGACCCGACACCCAGACATCAACCACGATGCCGTAGGGACGTTTGGTTTCAGTTTTGGCGGCTTTACTTCGTTGTACAGTGCCGGACTGAGCGATAAGGTAAAAGCGGTTGCCACCATCGGAGCACCCATGCACCTGAAAAAGGTCTATCAGAACCTTTCGTTCATGATGAAGCAGCGCACCTTCCAGTGGTCGGGTTGCACGTCTGACCAGGAAGTTCATGCCATGCTTCAAAATATGGATGTGGTCAACGTGATCAGCCGGATCCGCTGCCCCGCCTATATTCTTCACGGTGAACAGGATGAAGTGGTGGACCGACGGGAAGCCAGATCCATCAGCCAGGCCATCCAGGGACCTACCACCTTGGAATACATCGCCGGAGGTGATCATACCTGTTCGGTGCACCTCGATGAAGTGCTGCCCCGCGTTTTTAACTGGATGAAGGTTCAGTTAACTGATTAGGCTTTTTTCGGAGTACTGTAGGTCGAAACAAGAAACCGCTATCCCCGACCTTTGTGGGATGGTCTCTGAGTTTCTGCCGTCCATAGCATCGGTTGTGCTTCATCTGAAGATCAGCAGCCCTTACCACAGCGAAACGGCGTTTGCATTAGGTGACTTGCTGCAGCGCAGTAGTCGCGAACATTCCAGCGGCAATTTCTCCGACGCACCGGACATACTACCGGGTATCCGCATTGTTGCCGCGTTAAACCCGGCCCACGGTGGACGGGTCTTGCGGGTTTCGCTCGAATCGGGACAGCCGTTTCAGATCGGGCAGACTTGCCTGAACATGAATTATAACGGCGTGATGCCCGCGCGAATGTTTTGCAACGGCTGGCAGAGCTGGAGCGAAAGCCGCGATTTCAGCACGGCGGAGCGCATCCGCCCGGTTCTGCGTCCGTTTCGGCGCATGTTTCAGCCATACGGCGATCAGGCCGCTTACCAATATCCGGATAAAGCCGGTCAGCTCCACAGTTGGTCCTGGACCGTTTGGCGGGGCATAGCAGAACAATATGGAAATGCCGTGCTGGCCGGCAGCCTTGATGATCATCACGCCTTTACCTGCTTTGCTGTCAACGCGGCACAACAAAGCCTGCGCATATCGCGCGATATCCCGTCGGACTGGCCGTCCGTTGAATCAGCCGGGGATCGCCATGTTCGCGACCTTTTCCACCTGTATTTTGCCTCTGGTCCGGAGCAAATTGTTTATGATGGTTGGTTTGCGGCCCAGGGTATTTCTGCACGAAAAGCGGAGCCGTGCACCGGCTGGACCAGTTGGTACCGCTACTACACCAGGATTTCCGAAGAATCCATGAATCGGGAACTCGATTCGCTGGCGGCTGCCGAATCCGGGTTGACCTGGTTTCAAGTGGATGACGGCTGGCAACCACGAACCGGCGACTGGACCACCACCAACCGGAAATTCCCGCACGGACTCAGGCCCTTGGCGGACCGGGTGAAGGCGCTCGGGATGCGACCGGGGCTTTGGGTGGCGCCGTTCATCGCCGAAAAATCGTCGGACCTGCTGCGGAAAAATCCCGGGTGGGCTGAGCTCGACGAGCATGGCCGCAAGGTACCGGCGGGCTACAACCCGCTGTGGAGCGGCACTTTCTATGCGCTGAATCCCGATCACCCGGGTTTGCGCGCGCATCTCCGGGAGGTTTTTCGCCTGATTTTTGAAGACTGGGGCTTTGAACTCGTCAAACTCGATTTTCTCTACGCCGCATCGCTGCACCACCGCCAGGGCCGGCCGCGGGCGGAGCGCATGCGAAGTGCCATGGAATTCTTGCGGGAATGTGCCGGCGAAAAATTCATTCTCGGATGCGGCGTCCCGCTGGCTTCTGCTTTTGGTCTGGTGGAGTACTGCCGCATTGGCGCTGATGTTCATTTGTCATGGGAGCACCGTTTGCTCGCCTGGCTGCGGAATCGGGAGCGCGTTTCTACGCGGATTGCCCTGGCCAGCACTATCGGCAGAAGGAACCTCGACGGCCGGGCTTTTCTCAGCGATCCGGATGTTTTCATTCTGCGGGATGATTCCGCCGTAAAACTCAGCCGGGAGGAACAATGCACGCTCTTGTTGTGCAACCGCCTTTTCGGCAGTTTGATTTTTTGCTCGGATCAGATCAGCGCCTATTCCCCGCAGGCCGCAGCCCTGTTTTTCAACGCCCTTCCCCCGCTTCAAAAAAAAATAGAAAAGGTGAGCGATAACGAGTTAAGGATTTCTGTATGGTTTTCAGCCGAAGGAGAACACTATTTTTCCCTGATCAATCTGCGTAACCAGCCCTGGACCGCTGCATCGCGTGACGTATTCCGGGAATTTCCTGAAAAAGTGGAACCGTGTTATCCCGAGAGTGGCCCTTCGATCTTTATACCGGAAACATTCACCCTCCCGGCGCACGCGTCGCGGGTTTTTCGGGTAGAAAAAATTCAGGAGTAAGGAGGTTTGCCGCAACATTACATCCCGCAACATCACTGCGATTGCAGCGTGCAACAAGCGTAAATTCTTTTACGGTAAATTTTTTGCGAACTAAAATCAGGAGTGGAAAAACAGAAAAAAGATAAAAAGGTAGAGCCAAAGGCCGTCAACAACATGCCAGTAAAGGCTGACCATGCGCAGCCGCCTGTTTCGCTGAGGGTCACTTAAAAAAAGGAGGGACTGAATGTCGTCCCGGGTGCAGGAGTAAACGGTCTGCAGGGTGAAAGCCAGTAAAATAAGACCGAGGACAATATGCCCCGCATGGAGCCAGGTAATGACAAAAAGATAGCTGCCGGAAGGACTGCCCGAAAGTGCGATTCCGGATGATTTGAGGGATTGCCAACCGGCGTATTGAGAAACCAGAAAACCAGTACCCAACACAAAGGCCGCCCATAAGCCGAGGCGGAGTTTGCGCACGTCATCGCGAGAATAAGCCTGTCGGGCCTGATGGAAGGCGAAGCTGCTGCCTGCCAAAAGCACCGTGCTGAGCCAGAACGATTTGGGCAGCGAAAAAACCTCCCAGTTTTCGCTTAGCCGCCGACCAAACGTATAGGCGAATGTCAGTCCGACAAAGACCAGTGAGATTGCCCCGAGAGCGATGTTGAACATAAAATCCATGGCCTTTTCCTGGCTTTGCAGGTATTGCCGGGTATTCGTAAGCTGGCGGGTTGATCGTTGCCTGGGCATAACGTGAAAGTCGCGTTGCGGAAGAAGTGTACAGGTAAAGTATGGTAACGTCCGGAACCGCGAACAAGTTTGACGGGGTAATAGAATTAAGTTCAATATTCGGGCAATCCCCGGGCATATTCTACTGTGGTAGCAAAACCCGGCAGACAAATTCGACAATTATTGCCAGAAATTTGCGGATCCCGGGATGATCAGCCACTTCCTGGGGCAGGTACCTGGGCGTTAGCCGCTGAAAGCCGGCAAATGCCTCATCCGGACGGCCTTACAGAAAGGTATCTTTGCTGCCGTGTCAATAGTCACTCACCTTCTTGAAATCCTCCGGCTTGAACAACTGGAGCACAACCTTTACCGGGGACAGAGCCGGGATATTGGCACGCGCGATGTGTTTGGCGGACAGGTTTTGGCCCAGGCGCTCAGTGCGGCGGTAAGCACCGTGGAGCCAGACCGACTGGTTCACTCCCTGCATGCTTACTTCGTCCTGCCAGGTGATATCCAGGCGCCCATCATTTATCACGTTGACCGGATCCGCGATGGTCGGAGTTTCACAACGCGGCGGGTGGTTGCCGTCCAGCACGGCCGGGCGATATTTTTTATGTCTTCGAGTTTCCAGATTGCTGAAAACGGAGCCAGTCACCAGGCGCCAATGCCAACCGTTAAAAAGCCGGACGAACTCCCCTCGCTCAGCAACTTGTTCAGCGAACCCCCACCAGGGCTGCCGGAAGTGCTGAGGCGATATTTTACGGAGGAACAACCCGTGGAATTCCGACCGGTCAAGCTGGACAATCCCTTTGCTCCGGTACCCAGCGAGCCGATCAACCATATCTGGTTCCGGGTCACAGAAAAATTGCCGGAAGATCAGGCACTTCACAGAACTTTACTGGCGTATGTTTCGGACTTCAACCTGCTCGGTACTGCAATGCGCCCACACGCCATTTCAGCAGCGCAGAAAGGCGTAAAAATTGCCAGCCTGGATCACGCCATGTGGTTTCACCGCCCCTTCAAAGTGGATGACTGGTTGCTTTATTCAATGGACAGTCCGAGTGCCTCCGAGGCCCGTGGATTTAGTCGCGGATCGGTTTTTACCGCGGCAGGAGAATTGGTAGCCTCGGTTGCCCAGGAAGGTTTAATCCGGGTACCGACTCAACAGCCGGAGAATTGACCGATTACCCTTCAACATGAACCTGACCAGAGAAAACACCATCGCGGAGCAAAGTCGTACTACCGGCAACCTCCTTCCCGTTTTGCCAGCCTTAACGGAAGCGCCGACCCTGGAAGAAATCAGAAGTTCCCACAGGGCTATCCTGCCATACCTTCAAGATACGCCGGTCCTGAGATCTGGTGGATTAGACAGAATCAGCGGCGCTAAACTTTGGTTCAAGTGCGAAAGTTTTCAACGGGTCGGGGCTTTTAAAATGCGCGGCGCCCTGCGGGCTGCCATGGCAATTCCCGAAGCCGGCAGAGCGAAAGGGCTTGCTACGCATTCATCGGGCAATCACGCCCAGGCCGTTGCTTTGACTGCCCGCCTGATGGGCATCCCCGCTTACGTTGTGATGCCCGACAATGCCCCTGTGCCCAAACGGGAAGCCACCGAAGGTTACGGTGCAGAAATTATACCCTGTCTCCCGACGCTTGCGGCGCGTGAGCAGGCGTTGAAAGAAGTGGTCGAAAGAACAGGCGCGCATTTCATTCCCCCGTATGATGATTACAACATTATTGCAGGACAGGCTACCTCTGCGTTGGAATTGCTGGATTCCATACCGCAACTCGAAATCTTGCTGGCTCCCGTTGGCGGAGGCGGGCTAATCAGCGGAACCTTGCTGGCTGCCAAACTTCAAGCACCAGGTTTGCGGGTTTACGCCGCTGAGCCATCCCGCGTGGATGACGCTTACCGGTCGCTTCAATCCGGAGTTCTGCAAGGCAATGATCACACGGATACCATCGCTGATGGATTGAGGACTTCGTTGGGCAGAAGAAATTTTACGATTTTGATGGGTCAGCTTGACGGAGTTCTCCGGGTCGAAGAACGGGATATTCTGACCGCCATGACCCTGATCTGGGAACGACTCAAAGTGGTGGTAGAACCTTCGGCGGCAGTTCCCTTCGCCGCTGTTCTTTGCTATCCGGAACTATTTAAAGACCGACAGACCGGCATCATACTCAGCGGTGGAAATGCCGATTTTAAAGAATTACTGAAACTCCTCCAGACTTGATCCGCATCCCGGAATAGCAGGCCAGAGCAACATGAACGAAAGCTCGCCCGGGCGGATCAAAAAAAAACACCCGGCCAAAAGGACCGGGTGTTTCAAGCAATCACTTGCTCAGGACAAGAATAGGCTGGATAAAAAATAAGTTCTCTAAAACGTGCTCTGCTCTATCAGGACAAAGCAATGATCTTATTTTTTTACAGAAGCTTCAAGGATAAAGGACTCAGTTTCTCCAAATTTTTTATTGCCAGATACAGACTCCTTGATCTTATTGGGACGCGCAATACATTAATTATCTGTGTTTTTAAACATACAGATAATTATTATCCTTTATTTATTTCTCTATTTACTATACCTGTTATTGCACCTGAAAATTGTGGCTTTCCCACCCGACCTGGAGGCGAATTTGGACGGTATAGGAACCGACAGGAGCACTGCTCATGTTTACTTCTTCATAATCCGGCGCGGTATTGCCATCCTGATAGACCACTGCTCCGGCAGCATTAAGAATGCGGATCTGCTTCATCGGATTGACGCCGGGATTTGTAGCCATGATACCCAACAGGTCATCAACCATGACGATAGAAGTCCACACAGGCGGGGACTGATCGGCCGTTTGAGCAGATGCTTTGGTAAAAAATGCAGAAACGAGAACGAGGGTTAGCAAAGGCAGCAGTCGCTTCATGATGTCGTGATTTTTCTTTCTTTCTTGAGTTAATTGATTGATTGTCCGGACCTGGTTGCGATGAATTCCGTTGAGTACATACCCAACCTTCCGGAACGTTCAGATTCGGTGGCAAGCCATCCCTGATGATACTTTTCATTAAGCTTGTCAGGAACGGGATGAAGCTACAAGGGTACAGTTGGGGCGAAATGGAGAAAGCACAGAAATTCTTTGCCAAATTCAGAACGAATAGATCAAAAGGAAACCACTAATATTACAATAGGCAAAACCTAATCAATTAAATATAAATATTTTAGGTAATTATACTAAAAAATTTCTTCTTCTATTCCACGACAATAAACATTTATCAACAACCGGCCAACAATCCGCAACTCTGTCATGAAAGATAACGAACTATATCGTACGCTGCAGACACTCCAGGATTTGGAAATCCGGGAATTCAGACTTTTTATGGCATCGGCTTTCCACAACCAGGACCCGGTGCTAAAGGAGTATTTTGATTTGCTATTGAATAAAAAAGGAAATTTATTAAAAGCACTGCCGGATGACGACTGGTTTATACAATATGCAAAAATTAGCAAAATCAAAACTAAGAAAGATCTCTATAATTTACGCAATAAGATTTTAGTGCTTTTAGAACAATACTTTCTTGTCCGTCATGCGCTGAAGAGTTCCTTCGACAAAAACCTGGCGCTGGCCGGCATTTACAGGAGCAGAAATTTACGGGTCCGCTATGAGCGGGTTATGCGCGGAATGTCCAGACAGGCAGGATCCGAAAAAATTAAAAATGGAGAGTTTCTGCTCCGGCAATATTTGTGGCAAAAATTTGAATTTGAAGACCCCGATCAGGTCATCAGGCGCATAGACGACCGAAAGATAGAGCAGGTAACTCTGGCGCTGGATGAGTATTACCTCACGGAAAAAATGATGCTGTCTTCGGAGATGACCAATCGCAGTCATTTGCTCCAAACCCGGTATGATGAATTTATTCCGGCTGATTCTCTTCCACTTCTGGAACGCGAATCACATCCCGACATCCTGAATTTATACCTTTCAGTTTACAAATTGTTCCAAAACCCGGATAACAACGAGGCATACTTGCATTATGACCGGCAATTGATCCGGTTTCAATCATCGCTGACCAAAAGAGAATTGGGAAGTCTTTATCTATATGCAATTAATTTTTGCATACAATGCCTGAACCTGGGTCGAAATGAGTATTTGAAGCACATGAATGACCTGATTGGCAGAATGGAAAATCAAAACATCCTTTTGCAGGGAGGCGCGATTAATCCCTGGGTTTTTAAAAATGCCATTCAGATGTTTTTACGCCTCAACAAACCTGATAGCGCCCGGAAATTTCTGGAAAGCCATACCCCTCATTTGCCAGATTCCCACCGGGAAAGTGTGTCCGTGCTTGCCCAAGCTCAGGTGGCCTTCGCTTTGAAGAATTATGAAGAGATATTCTACCTGACCAGTCAGTTAAAATACCTGGATATCCACCTGGTGGTAGGATTAAAACTTCTCGCCTGCAAAGCCCATCTCCAACTTGACAACCGGATCAGGCTTGAAGGAGAACTGGAAGCTTTTTCAAAGTATCTGCGTTACCATGAAAAAGAACTGGGAAAAGACCGCACTAACCGGATCGATCGTTTCATCAATATTTGCCGAAGAATCAACCACTTGCAACCGTTGGATAACAAGGGACTGACCACCATTTTTAACCTGGTCAGGCAAGATAAACGAATTCCGGAGTCCGTCTGGTTGCAGGAGTTTTTGGAACAGCAGCTCCAGCGAACAACCCGCAGAACTTCTCCGAAGAAAAGTGGACACCGTTAGCAGGCCTGGTAAAAAGGAGATTTGCCTGAAAATCTTTCCCTGATAATTTTCGCATTGCCTGCCCCCTGTCGGTGAGTGCCCAGCCTTTACGTATTTTAGCCACATGAAACAATCCATGCCATCCGCGGTTTTAAACGCGGTTCTGATCCTTGTACTCGGTTTCGGGTGCAATAACCGGCCGGCTCAAAACACCAAGACCATTGAAGCATCTTCCTCAACGGTGATCTCCCCGGTATCGGCACCTGCCGGTTCCATGACGGTGGTACTCACCGGTAAAACAGGACCGAAAGGCGACATGCTTTGCCTATACGGCATTTCCCTTCGCGATCCATCCAACAGTGATGCAGCCAGAAAGCGCCTTGATCAATCCCCGATGAAAGACCGCTGGATCAATCTGCCCAAATCCTTCATCCGGCATCCTGCGGGAAGCCACACGTACAAAATTCAAAGCGTACAGGATCCCAATGTGAATCTTGTTCTCAATACGCTGCTGCCCCAGTTGCCGCCCGAAGTAAAACACGATTTCACATGGCCTCCTCAATTGCCAAGAGACCAGGTCAGTGCCTGGGTTACCGAAAGAACCGGCAGGATCACCATTGGCAATGAGCCTCCCAACCATGTTCCGGAGTTGTTTGCCAACGGCCAGGCCTATGTAGATTTTGCCGAATCGGTCTATAAAGCCAATCCCAAACTCACCGATAAATTCTGGATTCAGAGCGGGAAACCGGAAGTGGTGCGAAATATGGCACCCAATTCACCTATGGTCAGAAAACACTCCGACTGCCTGAACAGCGCTTCCAAATCGGTAAAAGCCGGAAAACTTCCCGCGCGCATTGTGACCACACACAAACTGATGCCGGCTTACCCCGCGGACCGTCTTAAGTTTTACCGCGAAATGATGGATGATTACCGCACCTATTTTGGTGAGGATGTCAAAGTGTGTTTTCAGGAATTCAACTACCACGATGAAGAAGCTCAAAGCATTGATCAGGTGCTTTCGGTCGCTGAGTTTTTATTGATTATGTCGCGGTTGCGCAATGAGCAGGGAGCAATCGTTGACGGGGCGGCTTTCCACCAGGGCTTTGCCGTAGGCACTTCCAATATTTTTGGTCTGGATGCCAAAGCCGGACAGGGCAGTTGGAAGGCAGGAGCGTTGGCCCTGCTTTGGGAAAAATTCGGCAATATGATGGAAGATGGCAGTTATGCCTTCAGCACAAACACCAACCGTCCGGTAGAAGTCCAGATCGAGGTGTTCAAGAAAGGGTCAAATTTCTACGCGTTGTACAGCAACCAGACCGACCGCGAAATTTCCACGGCCATGAAAGGCACCAGCATCACTTATATCGGTTCCAGTCTTTTGGAGAAGACGGAAACTTTTACCGGGAAATTGCCAGCACGGTCAGCAGGAAGTGTCGAGTTATCGGTTCCATAACCTATAAGGCTCACAACCTTGTGCTATTTTTTCCCGACCTGAGACCTGATCAATAGCCCACAATAATCGGCGAGAAAATCGGCGAGTTAACGGTAAAAAGCTAAAATAAAAAGCCCCGCTCTGAAACGAGCGGGGCTTTTGCGGACCGGACGGGACTCGAACCCGCGACCTCCGGCGTGACAGGCCGGCATTCTAACCAACTGAACTACCGATCCTTCAAGACCTTTATGAAAACTTCGCGGTTATCTGTTGTGGTCCCCTGAATATTCCGATATAAACCGGTTAAGGCAACCCATCAGGAAACCAGGCCGAAGCAGGGTTTCGCGGAACCACAGGGTAGTTCCGCAGAAAGCACGGCAAAGATAGTTCCGGCTTCGGTTATTCACCAAACCACTGCAAGGCTTTTTTCCGGAGGGTTTTACCGGGCCAGAATCTATGAGGGGGTTTAATTGCAGGCCGCAGAAACTCTTGCCTGACGCTTCTGTCACGGGGAAGCGCAGGATTTCACTCAGCTTTTTAACAACGTTTTTTAGGTCGAATGGCACCGGACCGCTGATTAAGCCTGAATACCTAACTTTATCCTCCGCGCAGAACTGGAGGATTTTCCAGTTTGCCCAAGCCGACACTGTTTCTGGCAGAAATGCATGGAAGGCAACTTTCCAGTTTTGCAAGGGCAGCGTTAAACAAAGAATATGACCTATCTCGAGTTTGAAAAACCCGTTGCCGAACTCCAGGAACAACTCGACAAACTTCGGGAAATCGGCGAGCAGGGCAAGTTGGACGTAGCTGCTTCGGTAGCAGAGCTGGAAGAGCGAATCAATAACCTTCGCAAAACCATCTATGATGACCTGAATGCCTGGCAACGGGTGCAACTCTCCAGGCACCCGGACCGACCCTACACCCTCTATTACATCGAAAATCTGTGCGAAAACTTTATTGAACTGCACGGCGACCGCGCGGTCGGTGATGACAAGGCTATCGTTGGCGGATTCGGGCTGATGGACGGACAGACCTACCTTTTTCTCGGCCAGCAGAAGGGCGTCAACACCAAAATGCGCCAATACAGGCGGTTTGGAATGGCCAACCCCGAAGGTTACCGCAAGGCCCTTCGCCTGATGAAACTGGCCGAAAAATTTGGCAAACCGATCGTCACCCTGATTGACACGCCAGGCGCCTATCCGGGAATTGAAGCAGAAGAGCGCGGTCAGGCAGAAGCGATTGCCCGCAACCTTTTCGAAATGACTTTGCTCAAGGTGCCGGTCATCTGCATTGTCATCGGCGAAGGCGCTTCGGGTGGCGCAATCGGGATCGGACTTGGCGACCGGATTTTCATGCTCGAAAACACCTGGTACTCCGTCATTTCGCCGGAAGGCTGTGCCTCCATTTTATGGCGAAGTGCCGAGTTCAAGGAACAAGCAGCCGAAGCGCTTCAGCTCACTGCAAAAAACAACTTCGAATTGGGAGTCATTGACGGCATCATCAAAGAGCCGCTGGGGGGCGCACATGTCAACCCAAAAGCAATGGTCACCAACCTGAAAAGAGCCATCAAAAAGAACATTAAAGAGCTCAGCGCACTGGATCCGGAAGAACGCATTGAGGCCCGCATTGCCAAATACAACGCGATGGGTCGTTTTACCTACACGGAAGATTGATATGGGTCTTTTCAGCTCCACCCGTCAACGATTGTTCCACTATGCGGTGGCTCTCGGGCTGCAGGAGAAAATCCTGGTCAGGAAAACCATTCCGTTCAGTCTGGCCCGACGGATTGGCATTTTGTTTCGGGCGAACACGGATGAGGACCAGCAGTCGGTGATGCAGTTCAGCGAAAAGTTGAGGGTCGCCGGCAAACAAGTGGACATCCTGGGTTATACCGATCGCAAAAAGACCCGGTTTCCGGAACCGGTCAAAACCCTTGACCGCAGTCAGGTCAGTTGGATTGGGGTGCCTTCCAGTCCCGATGCCGATTATTTTGAAAACCAGGAATTCGATATTTTAATCTGCGCCTGGCTCGGGCGCTGTCTGCCACTTCGCCATATTGCCCTGTTCAGCAGGGCCGCGTGGCGTGTGGGCGAGTTTTCACCAGACAAAGAGCACAGTGCGGAATTCCTGATCCGCCTTCCCGATGACCGCCAGAACCTGGAGGCATTTTTTTTTGAAGTAGATCATTACCTGCATTCGATCCACAGCCATGAAAGCCAGCAACAGACCGTTTAGCGGCACCGGGGTAGCGCTGATCACCCCTTTCGACCGCGAAATGAATGTGGACTATCCGGCACTCGGCCGTATTATTGATTACGTTATTGACGGAAACGTCGAATACCTCGTTTCTCTGGGAACAACCGGAGAATCGGCTACGCTGACGGCAGAAGAAAAACGCGGTGTCCTGTCGTTTACCGCCGAACACGCAGGCGGAAGAGTGCCTGTGGTTGCCGGCTTTGGGGGAAATGATACGCGGGCCGTCTGCGAGGCGATCAAGGGTCAGGATTTTACCGGCATCAGCGGCATTTTGTCGGTGAGCCCGTATTACAACAAACCCACGCAGGAAGG
>JANNSM010000331.1:0-6655 GCA_031402635.1 Bacteroidota bacterium
CAAGTCCATGAATTCAGACCAGCGCGGGTAACGCCGGCTGAGTTCCGGCGCCTGGAGCGAATGTAATTTGCCCCAGTGCGGGCGCCCTTCGTGTTCCAGAAAAATTTCTTCCATGGCATCAAAATATTCCCGCCAGGGCATGCCTTTGTACATGTGCACGGCGATATAAGCCGATTCGCGACCAAAGGCCGGACTCAGCGCGATATCATCTGCTGCAACAAAACGGCACTCGATGGGAAAATGGACGCGGAAACGCTCGCGTTTCATGCGCTCTTCCATCAGCCTCACCACGCCGGCAAAGGCTTCGCGGGGAATATTGTATTCCATTTCCTGAAAGCGCACCAGCCTTGCCGTTGCATAAACCTGGTGGCTCCAGTTGACTTTGCGGCTTGTTGAAACGGCGCGTGCTGAAATGCGGGAAATTGTTTCGCAGCTTGAAGGGACCACCCGTGCTATTTCGCTGAAAATCTTAAACACATAATTCTCCAAAACAACGTCCGTAAGATACTCTATGGTCTTGCTCTGGCGAACCGGTTTTTCGCTTCGATTAGAAAACTTATTCTGGACGAGGCCCGAATAAGGAAACCAGTAAAATTCGTAATTGCGGTTTTCCTTCAGGTACCGGGGAAAGTTTCGCAAAACATCGGCAAGGCTTTCTTTATCCGTAACAAATTCCAGGCGGTAGGCTTCGTCCACGCGGAGTTGCAGGCGGGTGATCACGCCCAGGGCGCCCAGCGCAATTCGCGCCATATTAAAACTTTTGGAATCGTGGCTGCGGTCCAGCCAATGCTTCTGCCCGAGCCCGTCAACAATTTCAAGCCCCTCAATTTGTGTTGAAAGGGTCCCGAACCCCGCGCCGGTTCCGTGCGTTCCGGTTGACAAAGCGCCCGCGATAGCCTGAGCGTCAATATCGCCCAGATTTTCCTGCGCTAAACCCTGGTCATGGAGCAATTTGCCCAATGACCGAAGACTGGTACCCGCCCAAACCGTGGCTGTTTTCCGGTCATCGGCAACCGCAGAAATACCCTGCATTTTCCGGAGAGAAACGAGTGTTTGACTGGTGGGTACAAGCGGCGTAAAAGAGTGACCGGAGCCGGTAACGCGAAGTTGTTTCCCGCTTTCGCGGCATTCGTGAACCAGGGCCTGGACCTCCTCTGCGGTTGCGGGTTCCCGAAAGGCCTCCGGCTGACATTGCTCATGGCCGGACCAATTGGTCCATGTGGTGCTCATGGGCGGAATTTACGGCATTCAGGTAAAATGCGGGGATTTCGCAGCGAAAGGCGTTGCCGTTCGGGTGCGTGTTTTTCCATTCAGCGAAAACGGGTTCTTGTGCAGATCTGAGGCCGGGGGGGAGCACACTTGCTCGTTCAACTGCCTTCGAGGGCACTGGTGAGCAGTTTCCAAACCGGGTCCCCGGGGGGTGGGGGGGCTTTCACCTCCACCATTTCCTTGCGTGCCGGATGAGAAAACCGGATTCTGGAAGCGTGCAGGGATATGGACCCATCCGGATTTGATCGCGGGCTGCCGTATTTCAGGTCACCCCGGACTGGACTGCCGATGGCGGCAAGCTGTGCGCGAATCTGGTGGTGGCGCCCTGTTTCCAGCGTAATTTCCAGTAAATGATATCGCTCCAGACTGGCTCGCAACGTATAGTGAAGTATGGCTTTGCGCGCTTCGGGACTCTCGGATTTAACCACACGGCTTTTATTCTGGGCCTGGTCTTTCAACAGTATATGTTCAAGAGTACCTGAAGCCGGATCGGGTCGTTTTGCCACTACCGCGAAATAAGTTTTTTCAATAGTCCTGTCCCTCAGCGCTTCATTCATCCGTTCAAGAGCTTTGGAGGTCTTGGCAAAAATCACGGCGCCGCTGACCGGGCGGTCCAGCCGGTGCACTACTCCAAGAAATACATTACCCGGTTTTGCGTCGCGGATTTTAATCCAGGCTTTTATCGCTTCGGGAAGTGGCTCGTCGCCAGTCTTGTCGCCCTGACAAATTTCCCCGGGCATTTTATTGATCACCAGCAGGTGATTGTCTTCGTAAAGGATTCTTGAGGCCAGATCTTTCATAGTGCGAAGGAATGGCCGCCGGAGTTAAGTTGTCGGCGGTCGGGTACCGGCTGACCGGAATATTAATCAGGGTTTAAGCGTTGCCCGGATATTTTTAGGCAGACTTTCCGACACCAGTGCATAGCTGTCATCAATCCAGGCCAGAACCTTTGAGGGGGGCAAGGAGCCATCAAGCATGATGGTATTCCAGTGATCCTTGTTCATATGATATCCGGGCAAGACAGCCGGGTATGTTTCCCGCAGGCGGACAGCCTCATCCGGATCGCATTTCAGGTTGGCCCTCATGGGCACGGCATCAAGTGGAAAAAGAGCAAACATTTTTCCACAGACTTTGAACACCAACACGTCTTCGCCAAAGGGAAAGCCTTCGCTGACTCCCGGTTTTCGAAGGCAGTATTCACGCAAACTTTCTATATCCATAAAATCAGTATGGTTCGCTAAGCCTGAGAAGATACCAGCTATAAGATCAGCCGCGTAAATTTAGCGTTTAACCGACGCCTCCGGGAACGTGCTATATTACCCGGCTAGCTGAACTGTCCAACACTTATGTTCCTTGAGTACGGTTCCATTTTTTTGTTTACCGCCACCAAATGGCTGATCGGCGTTTTCCTGATACTTGGCGGAGACCGGGGATTCTGGATGTCTATGGCCCTTTGTGTTGGCGGAGGGATGTCGGGAGTATTGGTTTATACCTATCTGGGGCGATTGTTTTACACACTCTGGCGAAAAATCCGTCCTTCACCAAATGGCAAGATTCACTTTACCCGTCTGAAACGCATTATTGTCCGGGTGCGCAAGAAACACGGACTTGCGGGCATTGCTTTTCTGACGCCGATTCTCCTCACCGTACCCATAGGAACATTTGCTGCAAACATTATCGAACCACGAAAAAAGTATGTAATTATTTATATGTTTATTTCCTTTTTAATATGGTCGGCTCTGCTTTGCGGAATGGAGGTTTGGCAGAAACTGGAAATTTTCAAGTAGCCAAAGTCACCTTTTACAGGTACTTTTTACCGCAAGCATTGGCAGGACGAATGACAGTTGGTATTTTTACATGCCTTAATCAATGCCTAGATTTCTACCCGTCTTCCCGCTCAATCTGGTCGCGTTCCCTGGCGAACAACTGAACCTTCACATTTTTGAGCCGAGGTATAAACAGCTCATTCGCGATTGCCAGCAGGAAGGCAAGACGTTTGGAATTCCGGCTTACATAGATGACCACCTGAACGAGTTGGGCACCGAAATGGAATTGCTTTCTATCGAAAAGGTGTATGATGATGGTAAAATGGATGTCAAAACCCGCGGTCTCCGGGTTTTTCGGGTGTTGGAGTTTTTAAAGGAAATCCCCGAAAAAGAATATTCTGCGGCGATTATTGATTACCGTACAGATACCATGGACCGGGATCTGGAGGTGAGCAGCATGCTCTTTGGCTACGTCCGGCAGTTGCAGCAACTTTTGCGGATTGATAGACCACATTTCGAAAAGCCGTCGGCATTGAATTCCTTTGAAATCGGCCATTTAGTAGGGCTAAATATCAAAGAGGAATATCAACTCCTACTGTACGACCGGGAGTCCGATCGCCAGAAATACCTGCTCAATCACCTCAAAAGAATTATTCCGGTGGTGATCGAAACCGAGCGGTTAAAGCAACGGGTTCAACTCAACGGGCATTTCCGCGAGGAAATTCCCCCTGCGTTTTAGTCGTTGTTTCCAATAAACTCCTCGAAGCGATAGAGGTCCTCGTCTTCCCGGCTCTGTGGGCGACGGTCCTGGGCAAAACGATCCCGGTTCTGATTGCTGAAACTGTTGCGATCCCGGTCATAGCCACCCCGATCATAACCGCGGTTATTGTCATATCCGCCGCGGTCAAAGTTTCCGCCGCGGTTCTGATCATAGCCCCCGCGATTTCCAGCAAATCCGCCTCGGTTTTGGTCATAACCTCCCCGATTTCCACCAAATCCGCCCCGGTTTTGGTCAAACCCGCCGCGGTTACCGGCAAAGTTTCCCCGATCGCGATCGTAACCGCCATTGTTCTGCTCATAACCCCCACCTCCGCGGTTGCCGCCGAAACTGCCACCGCCGCGATTTTGGTCAAATCCGCCGCGGTTGCCACCAAAACCTCCGCGGTTCTGGTCAAACCCTCCACGGTTACCCCCGAATCCGCCGCGGTCACGGTCAAATCCGCCGGGTCTTGGAACAAAACCGCCACGCTCATCAGGACGTCCATCGGTCTGGTATTCTCCCTGTGGCCGAGCTTCCTTGATGACGACCCTGCTGCCTTGAATGTCCGTGTCATTCAGGGAAGTCACCGCTTCATACCCTTCATCATGGTTGGGCATTTCCACAAAGCCAAAGCCCCGCGAATTGCCCGTTTCATGATCGAAAATCACCTTGGCGGTATCTACTGCACCAAATTGTTCAAACAATGCCCGCAAATCCTCACCCGTGGTATCCGGGCTGAGTTTAGCAACAAAAATGTTCATGTAATTAATTAAAATTTAATAATAAAAAACGCCCATATCCTGGCTGCCCTGAATGGAAAAAACCGAAGGATAAAAAAACGGCGTGTTTATAACCCCACTATGCGAAGTTACGCTGAGGGGTTTGGATTATGAAAGCAGCATGTTTGAAGTCTGCCGGAAAAACGAAGAGCCGCGGATAATCGCGGCTCTTCGGGAAAGTCTATTGTTTGTGAGTCTGCAGTTATCGGGCTGCCTGCAAGGCTGGCCAGACTTCCCGGGCATTTCCTGCGGCGTCGTAGAAACGGATGCTGCGGGCCGTTGAAGGCACAAAAACCGGATGGGCGCCCTGGCTCAGGTAACCACTTGCCTTTGGAAACTCCAGCCGGGTGGTTTTGCCATTGCTGTGGCTGATTTCCCCCCAAATATCCATCGGACCTGCATAGAGGAACTGTCCTTCGGGAGCAGCCAGATTGTGCACAAGGATTGGACCGTTGTTGTTGGCACTGATCAGCAGCGGACTGCCTTGCAAGCCTTGCGGTATCCAGACCAGGGACTTGGCGTCAAGTGGACTGAGGAATCCGCTCTGAAGGGTGGAAAGAGCCCGGAAAGTGCCATCGCCATTGCCCAGCAAAACCTGGCCGACACTGGCATCCTGCCGATTGGTCTCCACTTCCGGGTAGTAGTAATTTCCCTGGGAAACAAGATCCAGATTGCCATCCCGGTTCAGGTCGGCAACGACCATCCCGTAAACCGATGACACCTGCATCATGTTGTGCAGTTTCTGTGCGCTGAAACGGCCTTTTCCTTCATTGCGGAAATAGGTGGTCCTGAAGGTTTGGGCGTTCAGATGCTGACGGGCGTTATCCATGGCCTCCTGGCCGAAAAGGTCATAGACCGTAGAGCGACCGTAGGCATCCCAGGTTGGGATTTTTTCGAGCAGAACCGGACACTGTTCAACCATCCGCTCCCGGCTTTTGATCGGATAAAGGACCCCGTTCTGATAATAGGCCATGATGATGTCGTTGGTGCCATTGGCATCAAAATCATCGGCAAAAACATCAATAGAGCCAGCGTCTGCAGGTTTGTATTTACAATTGATACCGAAGTTGCCGGCGATGTAATCCATGTCGCCATCATTGTCAAAGTCTCCACCGACAAGGCTGTTCCACCATCCGGTGAGATCTTCCACACCGGTTTCTTTGATCTTACTCAGTTTACCACCGGTATTCCGGTAAACTTCCAGCGCAGTCCATTCACCCACAATCAGGAGGTCCTGGAGTTTGTCGCCGTCAAAATCGGTCCAGAGGGCAGTGGTGATCATCCCCGGTTTTTCCAGCTCGGGACCCCAATTTGACGTTACATCCGAAAATTTGCCGCCATCATTGCGCAGCAGATAAGCCCTTTCCGGATCCGGGTAATGGCCGGGCACCACCCGGCTTGCAACAAACAGATCCAAATCTCCATCCCGGTCAAAATCGGTTCCGGTTACGCATGAGGTGCTGGTGAGCATTTTGGGAAGGGCGCTTTCGTTTTTGGTGAAGTTGCCCTTGCCATCGTTGACGTAAAGCCTGTCCTGAAGCGCCTCTGTACCGGCCTGGAAGTCGCTTCCTCCGCTGCCTGCATAGAGGTCCTGATCGCCGTCAAGATCGGCGTCGAAGAACAACAAGCCCATATCTTCAGAAGCGGCATCAGCGGCCATTCCGGGTGTTTCCTGTTGTTTGAATTTGCCATCGGAAACCTGCAGGTAAAGAGAGCCGGGACTTCCCTGTGCCCCTCCTGCATAAACATCCATGCGTCCGTCACCGTTTACGTCGGCTACCGCGAGTCCGGGGCCGAGATAACTCAACTTATGGGGAATGAGAAATTCCCGGTCAAAGTCATCGTAGTCGTTTTCCTTGTGCACAAAATCAATGCCCGTGCTTTCTGCCTTAACCTGTTTGAACAGCGGATCGCTGCCCTGATATGGTTGGAGGTTGCGTATATCCACCTTCTCGTTGGCATTGGCGTAATCCAGGGTGATTACATGCTTTCCGGGAACATCGGTCAATACCTGGCGCTTGCCGTCCGGCCAGGTGATCACGACTTTATCTGCTTTGGCCGATTTGCCCAGGCCAAAATGG
>JANNSM010000332.1:0-2153 GCA_031402635.1 Bacteroidota bacterium
GCCGGTAATAGAGATCGCTGCGAAAACGCCCGGCTTTGACTTCGGCATTCAGGTCTCTGTTGCTGGCCACAATCAGGCGGGCATCAAATGGGATTCGCTCGCGCCCGCCCACGCGCATCACCTCGCGTTCCTGCAATGCCCGCAATAACTTTGGTTGAAACGAGAGGTCTGTTTCGCCGATTTCATCAAGAAACAACGTGCCACCGTTCGCTGATTCAAATAACCCGATACGGCGCTCTGCCGCACCGGTAAATGCGCCCTTTTCGTAACCAAACAATTCACTTTCTACCAGGTCCCGGGGAATTGCCGACATGTTGACCGCCACAAAAGGTCCTTTTGCACGGGCGCTGTTGTAGTGAACAGCCTTGGCCACCACTTCTTTTCCGGTGCCGGTTTCGCCGCTGACAACCACGTTGATATCGGACGCTGCCGCCTTTTCCATAAAAGAAAATACCTTCCGCAAACCCGGGCTCTCACCAATGAGGGTATTGGCAAAAACGTACTTGCCGCGCACTTCTTCATGCAGCACTTCGATGCGCTCCTGCAATTTCATCCGCTGACGGAGGTGATCCACCACGCGCAGCAGGCGGTCGCGCAAATCCCGCTCCTTGACCAGGTAATCAAAAGCCCCTTCGCGAAGCAATGACACAGCGGTATCCACGCTGTTCTGCTCCGAAATCACGATCACTTCCGTATCCGGGTTGCGGGCCTTGATTTTGGTCAGCAATTCCAAGCCTTCGGTGTCCGGCAGGCGGTAGTCAAGAGTTATGAGCTGCGGTTTTTCGTACAATTTATCCAGGCAGGCCCGCCCGGTTTCCAAAACATGGGATTCTACATCCGGATAGATCGAAAGCGCCTTGGCGATCAATTTGCCGTAAAACGGATCGTCTTCGACGATAAAAACCAGGAATTTGGAAGAGTGACTCATCCGGTCTGCTTACTTTTTTCCAGTTCCGCGGCAACGCGGAGCGCCGTAGTGTGCATCATGGGCTGAAGCCGGCGGCAGCGGTTGGCCAAGGCTTCTGATGATGTGCCACTTTCGGCTTCGGCTTCCAATGCGCGAAGGGCGGCAGCCAGTTCGCCAAAACCTAGTTGGCGGGCCGGGGCAGCGAGTTTGTGTGCCGAAGCGCTGATCGCTCTCCCGTCGCGGGCAGCCGTTGCGGCATCCCATTCGAGCCGTGTTTCTTCAAGACTGTGCAGAAAAAGTTCAAGCATTTCCTGCACAAAACTACCGTCTTCTCCGGCCAGCGCGTGTAAGCTGCCCAATTCAAGGATTCCCGGGTCATCGTTGCTGACAGGCATTGCTGAATTCAACAGGGAATGGATCAGTTCAAGCAATTTGGCTTCCGAAAAAGGCTTGGATAATAGCTCGTTGAATCCGGACTCCCGGCACGCGCGACGTTCCGCTTCGGTAACTCCCGCAGTGATTGCAGCTGCGGGAACATCGGGCGACGTGTTGCGAATTGCCCGCAGCGCTTCATGACCGTCAAGGCCCGGCATTCGGACATCAAAGAGAAGCAGGTCCGCGGGTTCCCGGTCAAATGCTTCCACCGCCGCGGCACCGTCTGCAACGATCTCTGCATTAAAACCAACCAACATGGTCTCTAATAACTTGCGATTAAATGCTTCATCGTCAGCGGCCAGAATACGCCGCCCCTGAATTCTCCGGATCAACTCAGCTTTCTTTAACGGGGCCTGCGTTGCGCCATTTGCAGGTTTATCCGGGAATTTTCCTTCCGGGCGAAGGGTTTCTTCGCCATGCTCAGGCAATACTGTTTCCGCTGGCGCTTCGAGGATGGTCATCGGAAGAATCACGCGGAACAAACTCCCCCGGCCAACTTCGCTTTCCAACTCCATGGTGCCTCCCATCCTGCTGACCAGGTCAGACGTAATAGCCAGGCCGAGACCAAGCCCTTCCCGGTAATCGCCCCGCTCTTCACCTCCCTGGCGAAAGGGTTGAAAAATACGTTCCCGGTCTGCTTCGGGAATGCCTGGCCCGCTGTCTTCCACTTCAACAACCAGCCGGAACCGGCCGTCAGGCATGGGTTGCCCGGTGGCCCGGAGCCTTACATGACCCTGCTCGGTAAATTTTACTGCATTGCCCGCCAGGTTGAGCAGCGCCTGCCGGAGCCGGAGCCGGTCGCCTTCGAGCC
>JANNSM010000333.1:0-6174 GCA_031402635.1 Bacteroidota bacterium
GAAACGGAGAGGATTGACCTGGATCAAAGGCTCCGCGATCTGGACAACAGTCTATTGAATAAGGCCCCACAACCCGGCAAATGGTCTGTATTGCAAACCCTCCGGCACCTGATTATGGCGGAACAAAGTTCCGTAGGCTACCTCCAAAAAAAACTGCAACATGCCGGAGACGCTAAAAAGGCTGGCTTCGGGGCATGGATGCGCGCAGCCATGCTGATTGGTTGGTTCAGGATGGGGATGAAAACCAAAGCGCCACCGGCATTCGCAGAAATTCCCAACCCGCAGGACCGGGACACCATATTGGCCGACTACCAGAACGTAAGAAGGGAATTGCAGGCAATTCTGAATCAGGTTCCGGATGATTTAATAGACCGCGAACTCTTCCGGCATCCAGTTGCCGGTAAAATGACCCTTACCGCTGCCCTGGAGTTCTTCAGGGCTCATTTCCACCATCATCACAAACAAATTGTGGAAAAACTCCACGTTCACGGGAGCGCAGTCAGATAACAAGACCAAATTTCCGGCGTTGATAGGGGTAAAAACCCATTCAATAAACGCGGGATGAATAGTAAATCTCGTCTAAGGGATAAGGCAACATGACCAGTTACTGCAAACATAGTGTGCATTTCTCCTGTCTGTCATCCAGGGATTCCGGGGTTATTTTTGTGTGAATCTGTCCCGGTAGAGGAAGGACTATTCCCTGCTCCGTTTGTTGATTCGAATTAAACCCATGATCGCCCCCATGATAACTAAGATGTTGAGACCAGTTCGCCTTTCCGTTTTAAGCAGGTATGCATTTTACCTGCTCCTGGGCCTCGTGGTTAGCTCCGGTATGCCTGCATGCAAAGCCAAACAAAAAGCTGCTGAAAAAGAAGCCGCTGCCCTGTTAGCCAAACAAACGGATCAGGCCAAGAAAGACCTGATTTCATTGCTCTCCGACAACAACAAAAAATCGCTCGAAGAAAAGGAACAGGATCTTCAGGCGATCAAAGACCTGGGATTGACCGATCCGGAAGTTCTTAAACTCATTGAAAAGGCGGAAGCCAAACTGGCTGCCGAACGTGAAGCGTTGAGGAATGGAGAAGTTCCGGTCACTGGCACCGAAACAACACTGCAAGCCAAACAACGCGCTCTCAGTTCGGCTCTTACAGCAATTTCCAATTCCCGCAGCCCTGAGGAAGCAAACCGGAAAATATCAGAAACACTGAGACTGTTCAGCTCTCCGGAGGCGTTGGTATTGATTGTTATTGCCGAGGAAAACGGAAACAAAGACTACGACAAACCCAGTACCATCAAACGCTATCTGGATTACCTCAAAGACACCGGCAACGCTCCCGACGCGTTATCCCAGATGACCATGGATGACCGGGGTTTAATTTCCGAGGTAGAGTTTAACAAGCGTTAAAGAATGACACCCATGCTTAAAAGACTTGCTTCAGGATGGCCAGCCATGGCGGCTTTCCTGTTTTTACTGATCGCGGCTGCACCGGCGCTTCAAGCCCAGCAGCAAAATGACGACTACATCAGTCCGGAGCGAAAGCGGGCTATTGATTCTCTTGCGCTGGAAAAGGTCCGGGACCTGAGCAAGTACATTGCCATTGTCGGCGATAAATCCACACCGTTTTCAGAAGCCGACCGCGTTATTGAACGCACCCTTGAACTGTTCGCCCCGGGAAGTGAAATGGGGGTATCCTCCATAAATTCCTCTGAAGTTCAGTACTACGGAATCAGAACTTACCTGGAAAGGCTCATGCAACTGAACTACGACCGGGTTGATATCGAATGGTACAACATCCAGTACATCAGCGATCTGGAACGGCAGCCGGACGGAAAGTATGTCGGTGTGATCACAATTTACCAGCGGTTCAGCGGTTATAAAGAGGGATATGAAGGCAGCAAATTGCTGTACAAGGACACGACCAAAAAAGATATCACGGTATATGTTGAGCGAAAGGAAACCCAAATCGGTGGACGAATCATCGGGTTCTGGGATGTTATGCTCGGTGATGTCCGCGTAACGGAAACCCGCCGATGAAGCTGGCGTTTGGGATTTGTCTTTGGTTTGCTGCGTCTGCCGGAAGCGTGCTTTCCGCCCAAACAGGGGGAGATTTTGGCGACGAAACCGCCCTGTACGCGGAAACCAAACAGGTAAACCAATTCTTCCGAAGGTTCAATTGTGAAGAAGGCCGGGATGGCGAACGGTTTTATCCGGGCAATCCGCTTTACCGGGATCCGGAATTCCGGTTGGGTTATCTGGATATTCTTTTCGACAACGAATCCGGAAAAATTCCCCAGCAGGATAAGCAGGATTTTATTCGGCAGGTCTGTCGCCCGTCCAGCCCGCTCTATCTCGACTTTCACGGTCCTCAGTGGATGGCAGAAGTGCAAACTCGATTCCTTTACGAAGGTGTGGAGCGGGACCTGACGATGTTTATGCACCTGGAAGCAGATCGGCTCGGATACAAATGGGTGATCGAAGGGATCCGTTTTTTACCTTACAAAAGCCTGTTCTCGGATCGTGTTCCTGCCGAAGGAGAGTTCCTGCATCCGCTGAGTCATGAACTTGATTTCATGAACCTGAGCAAGGTATTTCGCTCTTCAAAAGATCTTCATGGCTATATTCCCGCTGAATACCAACCGGACCAACTCACGCTATTTTTACTGGATGTCGCTGAGGGAAAACTCAGTTTTCGCACCGTGACAGGTCTGCGTTTTCACTTTTTCCAGGTGGGCGGCTGGTATTTTGAGTTGAATGATGTGCAACGAAGCGGTTACAACACGGGATGGCTGATTACCCGGCTGGAATGGGTACGCCCGTATGCGCGCGACCTGCTGCTCCGGTATATCTATCTTGCATCAAAGTAAGCGACTCCGTTGGCGTGATCTCGCAGCACTCGCCATAACCTTGATGCTGCTTTCGGGTAATCTGGCCGCACAGACCGAAACAGCAGGTGCATTGCCAGACCCGCAGCAGGCAGCGGTACGCCGGATGGTAGATTACCTGGAATCGAACCTGAACACCCTCGGTGACCCGAAAGTCCCTTCCCCGGACAAAGACATTCTGATCACGGAAAGTTTTCAGAAGTTGTTCCGGGATGCATCCGTCCAGGTAGAAGACGACCTGGCGTCAAGCCGCAGCACGATAACCTATAAAGACGCCCCGGCTTATTTGCTCGATGTTGATTTTTTCTTTCGCTCGGTTCGGTTTGAATACACAATCCAGGAAATTGAGTCGCAGACTGCACAGTCCGGAGAAGAATCCTGGTTGGTTCGCAGCATTCGAAACCTCAAAGGCATTGACTTTTCGGGAGAAAACGTTCAGAATGATCAGGAGCGGTTTATAGAAATCAACCGGACCCCCGACGGCCTGAAGATTGTCAGTATTTATTCAACCAAACTAAATCGGAATGAAGCCAACCGTCTATGGTGGGCCAATCTGACACCGGCGTGGAAAAGCCTTCTGGCCGGTGATGCCGAGTTGATCAGCGGACTACCCCTGCAATCTGTAAGCGCCTACCACGATGCAATGCTGGCCTCAGCCCGCGATACTTTTCTCCTTCCCGGGTACCCAAATTCAGGGTACAAACTGGATTCGGGAAATGTGTTCTTCTTTGGGGACACGGTTTCTGTAGCAGGCTACACAACATTGCCGGTTGAAGTTGAAGCCATTGATGCGTTTTTGGAAGGATTGCTGGCCATGCGGGAACTCAATCTGGAGAACCGGATACTTCCGGATTTGAACAGCCTCAGTCCTCTTAAAATGCTCAGAGTGCTCAATTTGGCAGGAACTTCTGTTGCTGATCTTTCCCCGCTTCGCTCGATGAACCAACTCGAAGAGTTGAATATCTCGGGAACAAAAGCCAGCGATCTGTCGCCGTTGCGCTACGCAAAAAATCTCAGGCGTCTGGAAGCGGATCAGTCCGGCGTGACCGGAGAATTGCCGGCCTGGCCTGACCTGGAATACCTGACTCTTTCGGGTTGCCCGCTTGACAGTTTTTGGTCGCCGGGAGAGAAGCCGGCCCTCGAGTACCTTGATGTTTCCGAAAGCAGCCTGAGCAGTCTTGACCGTTTTGCACCCCTACCGCGGCTGGAGCATATTGATCTTTCCAGGACCGGAATCCGCAATCTGGATCCGCTGGCATCTTCCACTTCATTGCGCGTGTTTAACGCATCAGATACCCGGGTCTCAAACCTACACGCGCTGCGAAACATGGCCCAGCTTGAACGGGTCCATGTTGACGGAACCGCCATCGGCAGTCTGGAGGCACTTTCCGCCAAACCAAATCTGCAACGGATTTACTGCGATGGAACTGGCATTACCGACAGCCTGGCGAGGGTTTTCCACCGCAACAACCCCGGTGTGCTGATCGTGCACGAAACCGCATACCTGCAGCAATGGTGGAATAAACTTCCGGCTACCTGGCAGGCTTCGTTCTCAAAAGAAGTTTCCTTTCAGGGCAATCCGGACAAAGAAACTCTTCACGCGATTTCCGCTCTCCGAAGTCTGAATCTTTCGGACAATACCGATTTGAGTTCGCTGGAACCGCTCCGGGAATTGCCCGAACTGGAATTCCTGGACCTCAGCGGTACTGCACTTTCTGACTATGACCTGCTCAGAAAACTGCATTCCCTGCGGGAGTTGAAACTAAACAACACGGCGGTATCCGATCTGGAAATGCTGAGCGAATTGTCCAATCTGCATACCCTTTATTTGGAAAATACGGAAGTAGCCCATCTAAAACCACTGCAAAGTTGCACGCGTCTGGAGAGAATTTTTGCGGACAACAGCGCTGTTGGTGATTCAGCCCTGTTTGCATTCGAAACCAGAAAACCGGAAACACTCGTGGTGGTCAGAAGCAAAGAGCACGGGCAGTGGTGGGCAAGCCTGCCAGAAGGCTGGAAGGAATTGCTAGCGACAGCAACCGGATTTACCGGTATTCCGGAACCGGAATCCCTGGCCAGAATACGCCACATTCAGGAGTTGTCCATTCCACCAGGTGATTTTGAAAGCCTGGAACCACTCGCTTTCCTCACCCGTCTCAAGACCCTTCGCTTTGCCGGCAACCGCATTTCCAGCCTGGCTCCGCTTCAAAAAATCAGCAGACTCGAAGTGGTCGACGCCACGGGCAATCCGGTTCTTAGTCTTGAAGGTCTGCAAAGCCACCAACAACTCCGCGACCTGAAGGCTGACAACACGCCTATACGCGATCTTGAGCCGATCGCCAGATCCATGATGTTGGAGCGATTGTCTGTGGCCGGTTCTGAAATTAAATCGCTGCAACCCCTGATTTTGAACAGACGCCTGGTGTATTTGGACTGCTCCAACACCCGGGTCCGCAACCTTGCACCGATTGAAGAGATGGAGACTTTGCGCGACCTCATCATTTTCAATACGGATATGAGTACCGGCAAAGTGGAACAATTCAAAAAGCTGCACCCTTCGTGCAATGTGCGTTTTTACTGATTCGGGTCCGGTTTCCTGAATACTATAAGTTATGCTTGACCTGCTACCAGAAATTGCCGATGCCCTCCGCGACGGACTTCCCGTGGTAGCCCTGGAGAGCACGCTGATTGCCCACGGTATGCCCTGGCCGGAGAATTTCGAAACAGCCATGCGGGTTGAGGAGGCGGTCAGAAATAACAACGCAATACCGGCAACCATAGCCATTCTGAACGGCCGGCTTAAGGTGGGACTGACGAAAACTGAGCTCGAATTATTGGCCCGTGGAGGCAGGTCCGTCTTCAAATGCAGCCCAAGGGATTTTGCCCAGGTCATCGCGCGAAAGCAGCAGGGTGCCACGACCGTGGCAGGTACCTTGTTTGCCGCCGGTATTGCGGGAATTTCCGTCATGGCTACCGGTGGTATAGGCGGTGTTCACCGGGGTGCCGGCAACACATTCGATGTATCTGCAGATCTCCCGGAACTTGCAAGAAGTGCGTTGATGCTGGTTAGCGCCGGTGCGAAATCCATTCTGGATCTGGGGGCTACCCTTGAATACCTGGAGACTCTCGGGGTGCCGGTAGTTGGCTATCAGACGTCGGAGTTCCCCGCTTTTTATACCCGTACGAGCGGCCTACCAGTGCCATTGCAAGTAGAAAACCCGGAGGAACTGGCCGCCATTTTTACCATACGAAAACGTATGGGAATGTCCCAGGGCATGCTGGTGGCCAATC
>JANNSM010000334.1:0-1515 GCA_031402635.1 Bacteroidota bacterium
TTCTTTTGCTTGTCGTTCAGTCGCCCGTTACACCCGTTAGCTTACAGGCAAAATGCTTTCCCGGCGCGGGTTTTTTGAACATCAAACACTGTGTTATAATTGGCCCTCGTCATCGGTAATCTTTTAAAATGAAACGAGAACTCGACATTGTTGTAATTTCTGACGTTCACTTAGGCACTTACGGCTGCCATGCCCGAGAACTGAATAATTATCTGAAAAGCATCGAGCCTTCAACGTTGGTGCTGAATGGCGACATCTTTGACATGTGGAATTTCAAGAAAAGTTATTTCCCAAAAGAACACATGGAGGTTGTTCGTCGCCTATTGAAAATGGCTGTGAACGGCACAAAAGTCTATTACCTGACGGGTAACCATGATGATGTGCTCCGAAAATTTGGCGAGATTTCATTGGGCCTCATCCACTTGCGCAACAAAATGGTTTTTCAGGTAGATGGCAAAACGCATTGGGTTTTTCATGGCGATGTGTATGATCCTTCGATACAAGGTGCGCGCTGGCTGGCAAAATTGGGAGGCCAAGGGTACGATTTACTTATCCGCCTCAACCGCATGATCAACCAAGTTAGAAAGCTGTTTGGGCTAAGGCCAGCCTCTTTCTCTGCAAGGGTAAAAAAGGGCGTAAAAGGTGCGCTGCGTTTTATAGGCGATTTTGAAGATATAGCCATCCAAATGGCCGCAGAAAACGGTTACGACAGTGTCATTTGTGGACATATTCACCAACCCCAGATCCGCGATGTGCTGGCTAAAAATGGCCAGACCGTGCGCTACATGAACAGCGGAGACTGGGTGGAACACCTCACCGCACTCGAATGCAAGGCCGGGAATTGGGAACTTTACGAATACCACAAAGCCGATTTTGCCACCCCCAATCCGCGCTTGCAAGTGCCTGAACGCGAAGGTCAATCATTCCAATTGCTACGCGAAGAATTGATGGGTAGTTCGCAGGGATTAGCAGCATTTGAATTGGTGTAGAAATTGTTTCTAGTATTACAAAGCCGGGAAGGACAGGTTTCAGACTCATTGCGTCCCGGCTTTCCTTTTTGAATTCATACGCACAAGTTTAGCAGGTTTAGTGAAGCCGGGCGAATCAATTTCGCCCGGCTTTTTTGTGTTGAGATTTATTAATCACATAGGCACATTAAGTGAGCGAGCAAAATAAACCGCAGAGGCACAGAGACGCAAAGAGTTGATTTTCAAACGCTCCGCGCCTCTGCGTCTCTGCGGTTAAATAAAACTAATTTTACTCACGTACTTAGGACACATAGTTGTGATTTTCAACACTACGTGTCCTAATGTGACTATGTGTTTAATAAATTTATTTTTGCTCGATTACTGATGAATGAAAAGCATAAAAAAACCCGGACAACTTTGCGTCGCCCGGGCTTGCGTAGTGTTAAGTTCCTAACCTTTTAACTACTAAAATCTGTATCCAAAATCTTGAATCCGGTTTACCGGATGAAATATGCAAATCCTATCCCAAAGGTGGAGCCAAGTGTGT
>JANNSM010000335.1:0-6103 GCA_031402635.1 Bacteroidota bacterium
CGCGATCATCGCCGGGATGGAATACAGGATTTTTCACGGAGAGACGGTTTCCGTCAACGGACAGGTCTGGGCCTATGTTGTATTGACCGCAGCCGAGGTACTCATCTCGATGACCTGCCTTGAATTTGCTTATACCCAGGCACCCAATCCGGCAAAGTCACTGGTGATGGGCCTGTATTTTCTGTCGCTTTCTGCTGGCAATTTTTTGGCCGTAGAAGTTAACCGGTTCATGCGGGTCAATGTGCAGGTTGCTGCAATTGTCCAGGAACGACCACCGGGTGAGCGCCAAGAAGAATTTGGTCTGAAACGCATCACAGCGGGTTCTGATTTTGTAGAACTTATTGACGGAAGAAAAATTATGTTCAGCGGCGACTGTGGTTTGCGCAGGATTGCCGAATCGCCGGATGGGCTTACTGATACAATAAACTTTCAAGGCACATTTATCATGACCACAATTCAGCGGGAGAGTCGCACTTTTACCCTGCTGGATGGGGCTTCGCGGCAGCCCGTTCTGCTGGCTGGGACCTATTTGCCGCAGCCGGGTCACGCTGTGTATGCTGACCGTCTGGTAGGTGCGGAGTATTTTTGGTTTTTCAGTGCATTGATGGCAGTTGCCGGGTTATTGTTCATCCCGATTGCCTTGCGGTACCGCGGTTCTCATTACATCCAGGAACAGGAAATTCAAGGGCAATAAACACGGAAAATGAAATAGCCGGGCGTTAACGGGGAATTACTTTTTGGGCTTTCGATTTTAAACGCTATTAATTTATCGCAAGGTTATGGGCAAGAGAATCGCCAAACGGGTGATGGTAATTGGTTGGGACGCCGCTGACTGGAAAGTGATCCATCCGCTCATGGATGCAGGGCTGATGCCAACCCTTGAAAAGCTGGTTAATGAAGGGGTCATCGGCAACCTTGCCACCCTTGACCCTCCGCTGTCTCCCATGTTGTGGACTTCCATCGCAACGGGTAAGCGACCTTACAAACACGGCATCCTTGGCTTTACGGAACCGGATCCCGGGGGAAAGGGGATTCGCCCGATTTACAATACGGGTCGCAAAGTCAAGGCCATTTGGAATATTCTGACCCAACACCAGCTCCGAACCCATGTGGTAGGCTGGTGGCCCAGTCATCCTGCTGAACCGATCAACGGGGTAGCTATATCCAATTTTTATCAAAAGTCAACCAATACGATTGATCAGCCCTGGCCTATGCTTTCCGGCACCGTTCATCCCGAAGATCAGTCAGCGCTTTTCGCTGATTTGAGGGTACACCCGGGAGAGCTGACCGAGCAGCATATTTTACCCTTTGTACCTGATGCTGCCCGGGTTGATCAAAGCAAGGATAAGCGCATCAATGCTTTGTGCAGAATTATTGCCGATGCCGCTTCTATTCAATCTGCCGCCACCTATCTGGCAGAAAAAGAAGACTGGGATTTTTTGGCGGTTTACTTTGATGCCATAGACCACTTTTGTCACGGCTTCATGAAGTTTCACCCGCCCAAAATGGCGGCGGTCCCCGACAACTTGTTTGCGTTGTACAACGGTGTGGTGACCAGTGCGTATCGCTATCACGACATGATGCTGGAGCGGTTGCTTGAACTTGCCGGGCCTGAGACTACCGTTATGCTCATCTCAGATCACGGATTTCACCCGGATCATCTGCGGCCTAAATCGTTGCCCAAAGAACCGGCAGCGCCTGCACTTGAGCACAGTCCTTATGGAATATTTGTTTTGCGCGGTCCCGGCATCCGGAAAGACGAGCGGATTTACGGTGCCGGAATCCTTGATATAACGCCAACATTGTTGACCCTATTCGGTCTTCCGGTTGCGCAGGACATGGATGGGAAGGTAATTATCAACGCTTTTGAGCAGGAACCGGAATTGGAAGTCATCCGGAGTTGGGAAGACATACCCGGGCCTTGCGGGATGCACCCTAAGGATATGCAGCAGGATGCCTATGCCAACCAGGAAGCCCTGGAACAGCTCATTGAGTTGGGGTACGTAGAACGCCCCGATGAAAATGCAGAAAAGGCCATTCGAAGTACGATAAACGAAAACGACTACTATCTGGCACGGGCTTACATAGACGGGAGAAAGTACAGTGAGGCAATTCCAATTTTGGAACGACTGTTCCAGGAAAATCCCGACCAGATCCGCTACCCCATGCGGCTGGCCAGGTGTTACCAATCTGTTGGAAGGATTTCGGAGAGCAGATCGGTTGTTGAAAAGATAAAAGCTGACAGGGAAAAAATAACCCCGGGTTTGCGAGTCCTTGAAGGTTCTCTGCTTCTTAGCGAAAACAAGCCTCAAAAGGCATTGGAAGAGTTCAGGCTGGCTGAAACAGAAGCTCCCGATATGCCAAGGCTGAACCTGCAGATCGGGCGGGGATACACTATGTTGAGGCAGTGGGAGGATGCCATCCGAGCCTTTCGAAAGGAACTCGAACTCGATTCGGAGAGTGCCGCAGGTTGGCATGGTTTGGGTATGGTCCAGTTGCGCGCCGGAAACCCGCAGGAGGCGGCAGATTCACTGCTGAACGCTATCGGGCTCATCTATCATTCCCCTTTTGCCCATTACCATTTGGGAGAAGCTCTTTTTCGGCTGAATGAATTTTCACGCTCCGCAGAAGCGTTTGAGGCGGCACTTCGGATGACCCCCGGATTGAGTAAAGCAAGACAATGGCTGGAACGCATTTATCGCGATTATCTGAATGAGCCGGAAAAGGCCAGGGAATTTTCTGCTGACGCATCCAAACCTGTGCAGGGCGTGATTACGGTGGTTTCGGGTCTTCCGCGATCCGGCACATCCATGATGATGCAGATGCTTGAAAAGGGCGGGCTGAGCCTGTTTACCGACCATATTCGCAAACCTGACGAAAGCAATCCCCGCGGATACTTTGAACACGAAGCCGTTAAGGCGTTGATGCGGAAAAAGGACTTCATGCAGGCAGCACAGGGCAAGGTGGTTAAAGTGATTTCCCATCTGCTGGTACACCTGCCGCCCAGATTTACTTACAAGGTCATTTTCATTGATCGCGAGCTCAATGAGGTTCTACAGTCCCAGCACAAGATGTTGCTCCGCGAAGGGAAGGCAAAGGAAGATGCCATGCCGCTTAGGCTGGTCAGTGCTTTTCAGAAAAATCTTGAAAACGTAAAAAAGTGGCTTCCCAGTCAGCAGAATGTTGAAGTGCTTTACCTGAAACACGCAGAGATCATCAAAAATCCCAAATCCCAGGCTATGGCAATTCAGGAATTTCTGGGACAACCGCTTGACATAGAAGCAATGTCTGCTGTTGTGGAACCTTCCCTGCACCATCAGCAGAGCAGTGCTTAACAGGCATTCCACAGGCTCCGTACTATGATCTTTGTTATTTCGTCGGCTACTATTGCATAAATAATTATTCGCTACTATATTTAACCGCAATTTCGTTTACATGGTTAATTATCTGATGTATGAATTTTAACCAAACATTGTACGGTTTACTTTAGCAATCGTATAGGTTTACTTTAGCAATCGTATAAATGTATTCACAGGACACTTTTCACGCTCTCGGCACTGCTCAAAAAAATTCTTTCACCCCACCGGTTTGTTAACCGGAATACGTTCAGGACATGGCAAGACTAACAAAACAGGATTGGCTTAATGCAGGAATCGAGGAATTGTCGGAGAATGGTTTCGAAGGCATCAAAATTGATCGCCTTTGCAAACGTCTCGAGATTTCCATCGGTTCATTTTACCATCATTTCGTCAATATTGACGATTATGAGGAGAAACTTATTGAGTCATGGGAAATCATGATGCACGCGCATCTGGTAGATGCCCTTGAACAGGAAGCTTCTCCTGAAGAGCGGCTTCGCATCTTTCAGGAGGCCGTTCTCGACCTCCCCCAAAGGCTTGAAGTGGTGGTTCGGGCCTGGTCCTTCCACAACGACCTGGTGGCTAAGATTGTGGACAAAATGGACAAAAAGCGACTCCGTATGATTGGAGCCCAGTTCATGGAACTCGGGTATAAATCCGAAGATTCCAAGTTGCTGGCCGAAGTGGAATATGCCGCATTCCTCGGAGTCCTTTCCCTGTGTGCCAATCGCAACAAGCAAAGTGCACGAAAACTCTATCATCTGTTTTCCGGCATGCTTCGCGGTAAGCGGGATAAGATCTCGCAACTGGCCCAGAACTAAGGGTACGTTTACAGGCCTGTGGCCAATTTGCAGCTTAGCTGGTGCTGCTCTGCTTTGACAACTTGTGGATTGAGCCTTAAGGTTTAACCTTTAAGCGGAAACCTGGCTTTTCCGCTTTTATTGACCATTAATTTGCCGCCGCCCGGGCTTACCGTCCGGGCGGCGGATTTGTTTTATATGGATCAAACTTTAAAGAATTATTAAAATTTAAATTTCAATTTTTACCAAACAACCGTTTGGTAAAATGCGTAGACTTCACGTAGATTTGACATCAAGCCTTTCCGGAACGGTTCACGGACCCTGTTGTTCCCTGCGGTTTCGCATTGATATGTCCAGACAGGAATAGCTTAAACGTTATGGCCAGGAAGAAAGTCAACCGGGAATTTATTATTCGCGAAGCTCTGCACCTGTTCAGGGACCGCGGATACCATGCTACGTCAATGGCGGACATCGGAGAAGCCTGCGGGCTTTTGAAAGGCAGCATTTACCATTACTTCCCCGGTAAGGAAATGCTGATGAAGGAAGTCATCATTTACCTGCACGATTACTACAAGCACAATGCTTTTCGCCATGCATACGACGATAAACTTGGTGCCAGGCAAAAGCTGACGATGCTTTCCAAATTCTACCAGGAGCTTTTTTACGGTCAGGAAGGCGGGTGTCTTATGGCGAACATTGCCATGGAAACCAACAGCGTCGTACCGGAATTTGGTCCACTGATCGGCTCTTTTTTCCAGGACTGGATTGACGCGATGGCTCATATCTACCGGCAGGAATTACCACCTGAGTCAGCCGAAGATCTGGCAAGGGAAACCGTGGCCGCTGTTGAAGGCGCGACGATGCTGATGCGCATTTTCAATGACCGCAGCTACCTGCAACACGCCCTTGACCAGATTGGCGAAAAGTACGAGAAGCTGAGTAGTGTGCCCGTAAAAGCTCGAAATTGACCAAACGAAGGTTTGGATAACAACCGGAAATTATACCCACCAAGTAAACTTTGTTACCAACTATGGAAGCTGTAATGGAACCTGTAATCAAAGCTGCCGGTACCGGAATACGGAACCGGAATATTAAGAAAGTCGCGGTTCTGGGATCCGGGGTCATGGGTTCAAGGATCGCCTGCCACTTTGCCAATATCGGTTGCGAGGTCATTCTGCTCGATATTGTGCCGCCCGGCCTCACGGATGCCGAGAAAGGCCAAAAAGCCGCGCGCAACAAAATCGTTGACGCAGCCCTTTCCGCCACGCTTAAATCCAATCCGGCTTCTCTTTACGATGCCGCCATGGTTTCGAGAATTAAGACGGGAAATTTCGATGACGATATGGGGCTGATCGCCGATGCAGATTGGGTGCTGGAAGCCGTTGTTGAAAATCTGGGGATCAAGAAACAGGTTTTTGAAAAAGTGGAAGCCCATCGCAAACCGGGCACCGTGATTTCGTCCAATACCTCTGGTATTCCGATCCACCATATGCTTGACGGCCGTTCCGCAGATTTCCGCAAGCATTTTGTAGGAACCCACTTCTTCAATCCTCCGCGCTACATGCGCCTGTTAGAAATTATTCCCACCGGGGAAACCGATGCGGATCTCGTGCAGTTTCTGATGCGTTTTGGCAGTCTTCAACTCGGGAAAACAACGGTGCTCTGCCGGGATACCCCGGCCTTTATCGCAAACCGGGTTGGGGTGTTCAGCATGATGACCATCATCAGCCTGATGGGCGAACTGGGCCTGACGCTAGAAGAAGTTGATGCGCTCACCGGCCCGATTTCGGGTCGTCCAAACTCAGCAACTTTCCGCACTGCCGATGTTGTCGGTCTGGACACCTTTGTCAAAGTGGCGGACAATTTATACAAGGATTGTCCGGAAGATGAGTCCCGGCAGGTTTTTGTACTTCCGGGATTCATTAGGAAAATGGCGGAGAACAA
>JANNSM010000336.1:0-9338 GCA_031402635.1 Bacteroidota bacterium
CACCGGGTTGAAATACGCGTCGAGCTCCTTGCCGTTTACCTCAATTTTGCCCGATCCCTTTTTGAGGAATACGCGGGCAACTGCGGCTTTCCGGCGACCTGTAGCGATGATATAATCCATGAGCTTTTTGAGACCTTTTTATCGGGAATTGGAAGGGGTAATTCAGATCTTTCGGTGGGTCAGATCAGCGGTTTAGGCTGCTGCGCGGCGTGCTTGTGCTCCGGGCCGGCATAAACGAACAACTTGCGGTACATGGCCCGACCGAGCGTGTTCTTCGGGAGCATTCCCTTCACCGCCTTTTCGATCACCATTTCCGGCTTCTTGGCCAGCAATTCAGCGGGAGTTGCCGCTTTCTGACCACCCGGATAAAGGCTGTAAGACAAATAAACTTTGTCGGTCATTTTTTTACCCGTAAGCCGGATCTTTTCGGCATTGACTACAATCACATGATCACCGGCATCAAAATGTGGCGTGTAATCGGCCTTGTGCTTGCCGCGCAAAACCGTGGCAATCCGCGAACACAAACGGCCCAGCGTCTGCCCGTCGGCATCAACAATGTACCACTCCCGCTTAACGGTAGCCGCATTGGCAGAACGGGTCTTATAACTCAGGTGGCGCAGGGTATCCACGGATTCAGTGGTTTAAGTTGAAAAAGCTAAGGGACGGCAAAGATAGGGGAGCCGCCTCCAGTGGACAACGTTTTTGAAGGAAATATTTTCACGCTCAACTACAACGTGCTGATAATCAGTAGAATTATTGCACAATAATGGAGAAGCTCGTGGGGCTATATTATTCTATTGGTCGCTCTATTGCTGAGGTTTGGGAGCAATCTCATTACAGGGCAGCTACTGTTATTGCCTCATATAAAAGGTAGTTAAAGCAACCGGTTGATCTTCACATTTATTTCCGGACTAATACTTTCGCCTATTTCGTATATTTGAATAGATATCCGAAACCTGGGCAAGTATATTGGAGTGATCGAGCGATTACCGGAAACCAAACTCTCCGAACTGGATGGCCTGCTGCCCAACAAATGGAAACAGGCAGCGAAGAAAGCATAAGTTTTTATACTTAACCTCGCAAGACTTGGCTCACCGATGGGTTACCGTTTGTGGGTATAGTCTTGAATAAATTGTCCATTGACGCCAACCCTAAAGATCAATTCGTGTTGAATATTTCTGGTAGACCTCTGTCTGTAAGTCGAATACCCTTCAACCTATTCCTGCCGGATTTACTGCATCAACTCAACCAAATTTCGGACTTTGGTGTGGTGTGTCAAGTCTATCCAGTCCATACAGCCTCCTATCCGGTCTCTGTTCGCCAGCTAAGGTCTTTGCAGGCTCGTCTACTTCAGTGCCTGGATTTCTCCGGACCACCTCGCAACTTGCTAATGCTTCGGGCGTTACCCTTCGCATAAGTGACTTTCACTCTCCGGGTGTCCTTTCCGCGGAAAGAACTTAAATGATTGTCATTCAAGACGTACACAGCGGGATTAACAAAATCAAAAATACCGTCTCGTGTGTGGTTATCTCATTATGGTAATCACCCAGCCTCGTGGACTCTTCATGTTTGACCCCGTAAATCGCAATTGTTATATGCGATTAGATCGAGAATGTTAATGAAATCAAAAAACCTACTACGCAAATGTTGTACTTTAGTACAACTTATTTTATCTTTGGCGTATCGTTGAGAAGAAGAAGATTCGAACAGTAGTCTTTTATAAGGACTACTTTGAGAACTTCTTTGTAAAGCAGCGTGAAAAGGTAAGAATCAAAATTCTTTGGACTTTGGAAATGATAGAGGAAATTCAAAGAATTCCAGAAAACTACCTCAAACATATTGAGAATACAGACGGGCTTTATGAAATTCGGGTGAAGCAAGGCAGCGATATTTTCCGGATATTCTGCTTTTTTGACCAGGGAAAATTGGTTGTAATAATGAATTCATTTTAAAAAAAATCGCAAAAAACACCAAAGAAAGAAATAGCGATAGCAACAAAAATTAAGAAAGAATTTGAAAGCATCAATAAGTAAGTCTATAACGTTGGATCAGTTCAAAGACAAACATTATGGAAAGCGTGGTACTCCAAGGCGTGATGTGTATGAAGCCGGATATGAAAGTTTCAAAATTGGAGTATTAATTCATGATGCGAGAATGAAGAAGGGGTTGACGCAACAGGAGCTTGCAGAGAAGGTAGGCACAACAAAATCGTATATTTCCAAACTTGAGAACAATGTTAAAGAAGTACGTTTATCAACACTTCAAAAGATCATCGAATTGGGACTCGATGGTCAACTTGAACTATCAATAAAGCTCTAACTTCGTTATCAATTGAAGAAAAACTTATACAACCAAGTAGTACAAATTGAGATTAATCCAGTCTCGCTTACATAAGTACCCGGATTACTCCAAACCACCATGCGCCATGCTAGTGCTCAGGCGTTATCCCGCGCATAAGAGACTTTCATTCTCCGCTTTCCTTCCATGGAAAGAACTTTTAAATTCGTCACTAAAGGGCACACAGCGTGAATAATCCATTGCTTACTGCACTTTGCAGTAGTCAACTCACTTGGTTAGGCCGTGCTAATAAGACCACACCGCGCTTCGAAGAGGCATCGGGTCATCCACGCAGGTATTGGCAGCCATTATGGCAAATAGAGCGTAATAAATAATATCAACAACAAAAAACAATGACAGACAAACACTTTTCAGAATTAACCGATCAAGAACTATTAGACGAAGCAAAAAAATTGAAATCATTTTCTATTACTAATGCTTTGTTTATTGGATTTTTAGCGGGAATTATACTTTACAGTATTTTTAAGAGCAGTTGGGGAATGCTGACATTAATCCCTTTGTATTTGATTTATAAAATGATTAATGACCCAAAAAACAAAAGAAGTAAAGACTTGGAAGAACTTTTAAAGCAACGGAATTTAAAATAAATAATAATTTAATATTAATATTTATTGAACTGGTGACTGATTGACAATTTGGAGGTAAAGAATTCGCTACAGCATATTTTTTTGAATTGTTTTAATAAATACTCTAAATTGTGGCGACAAAAAAATCTTTATAATTGAGAAAAGTAGTTTCTTTAGGCAACAAATTATCTAATAAAATTTTATCCATAATGAAAACAATTAAAGATGTTTTATTAATCACATTGCTATCTATGCCTATTCTGGCCATAGGTCAAGATTCCATATTTACTCGTAATGAAATCATAGTTGCAAATGTCTCAGAAATCACGGAAGAAAGCATTAAATATTCATTTCCTGGAGAGACAATAATTAACACAGTTAGTAAAAACTTAATAAAAAAAATTCGATTTAGCTCCGGTCGAGTTCAAGAATTTGAGCGATACTCAAACTTTCAAGTTATAAATTCCTGGGAGGATTGGGAGAAGGTTTCCGTTACTCAATTGGAACATGAGTTAAAAGGACTTATTCGTCTGGAGGAGGTTACAAGCAAAGCAACTGGGGCAACACAAGGGTCTAATGTAAATCGCGTGAGAGACAGAGCATTTCAAAAACTAAAAATAGAAGCAGCTATGCTGGGGGGTAATGTTGTTTTTGTTATTGATCAGAACGTTGAGGGAAACAAATCTGGATATTATGCCAAAACCGCGGAGACTACTTTGGCAGGGGTTGCATATACAGAAGTTACGGTAAGTGAATCAGAAGTCAATAATTATTTTATTAAATATCCCCAATTAAACCACATAGAAACAGTGTCACAAGGGAATAACGATGTTGAACCTAACACAATTGGAGGCTCTGGGAAATTTATTCACTCCACTGCTAAGAAAGAAGGAGCATTCGTATATATAACGACTTCTATTCCTGGTCTCGAAAATTTGGATACGCGAATTATAAACATTATTGACAATAAAATGATTCTAATGTATAAAGACAAGAAAAAATTATACAATTTCATTATTCAGGGGTAGAAAATCTTTATTAGCGGTGTGTATTGTCTAATCCTTCTGAACCACTTAGTTATTAGACTTCAAAGAATTCCCGATCACCGAGGCCTTGAGAACTCGATGGGTAAATGAAGACCTCAACGCTCGGGAAACCTGGAGAAAAAGACCTTTACTAATTAGTGAAGATCCGGACTACAAATATTCCTGTGGTGAGGTAGAACTGGCTATTCGATTGAACAACGCCGGCTTAAAAGCAAACTGGATCAGCGCATGGTCCGGATTTCCCTACTTGCCAATGTGGGAAAAATATTTCACAAAGCGGAGTGACTTAAAGATCAGAGAGCCGGAAATATTTCAATTTGATTTTAATCTGAGAGCCTTCTCACAAAAAAGGGGCGTTGATTTGGGTAGGTCAGGAGGCCATCCGGATGTGGCTGTTTTGGATCCCCACCATCGGCCTGTGTTTTATGGAATACAAAGGTCTCAACGACACCATTAAGCCAAAACAAATTCTGTGGGCGGAGGCTTTGGCAGCCAAATATATAGGTCAGGTTCGCTACCTCTTAGTTAAGTCTGTCTTAGAGACATAGCTTCCCCCCCTCTCCCGCACAGCCTACCCAGACTGAAAAATAGTCCCCCTCACAACCCATCCGCCGCCGCCGCGGTGACGGCGTATCCCCCGATGTTCTGACCAACAGTCACGCCGGTTTCACAGTCAAAGCGGAAGTGGATGCGGCTGTAAACCCGTGAAAGGGACGCGTCCTTGGCTTGCGCGTCAAAGTAGGACATTTGATCGGGGAAGAAGGCGCCGAGAACTTCCGCTGCAGCTCCGGAGAAGGTGGAATGTCCGGAGGTGTATGACGGGAAGTTGGGGATGCCGAACAGGGTTTTGATGTCTGGGTTGGCCTGTGAGGGGCGCGGATAGAAGTAGTAATACTTGGTATCCCAGCAACTGATGCCGGCATCCATCATGGACGTGTTGAGGTAGGCGTACACCCGTGCCGACCGAAGGGGGTTGAGCTTGTTTTTAAGTATGCTTTCCTTGGCAATGTTGTTCCAGTGACCGGGAGGCGAAACGGTACCGGGACCGTCAGACCAGTAAAATGCGATGCGCTGCTGCTCGCTGGATGCTTTGTCGGTAAGGTCAAGCAATTCTTTCTCCGCTGCCAGATATTCCGGCGAACCGATAGCCGGCGGTGGACCAGGGCGCACCGTTTCCACATCGGGAATCCACCAGGTCAGGACTTCACCGTATTTCGGGGTAATGCCGACCGGGCGTTGCGGAACTTCCAGGTTTTCCCAGATCGGCCAGGCAGATCCCCACAAGGCAGCGGCTGCTGTTTCCAGACCCTGGTAGGTTGGTTTGTCCACCTGGGCAAACTTCATGAGGTCGTTTTTTGACCGGGTGATATACAGCCGGGAAACAAACTGACCGATGCTGTCTCCGGCCACCAGATCACTCTGAACGGCCAGACCAGCCCACTTGCGCGAATCGCGGCATTCGGTGCCTTTCTCGCGGATGAAATTCGCCTCGCGGGGAAACATTGCAATCAAAATCTTCTCGGCAACCGTAGCCATGGCAGCGTCTTCAGAAGGGTAACCCGGCAAAGTGTTCGAAGGAAAATACGGTTGAATACTGCTGTTGGCCTCGTAGGGATTCAGGCGATCGTAGGTGTACTTGTAGTGCCAGCTCGCAATTGCCGCATCATACATGCCGGCGCTCAGGTAAGCGAACATGCGGGCGGCGTACGGCGGATGGGCAAACGGGAAGTACGGAATCTGGTCCGGGGTTGCGGCGTTCGGTGGCGGGTAATTGCCTTCCAGGCCGGGAGGTGGGGGAAGGAAGTATTGCGAAACCAGGTTCTCTGCAATTTCCATCCAGCGTACACTGGTGTTGTTTCCCCAATAATCCAGAATTTCTTTCTGATCGGTGGAAAGATTGGCGTTCAGTTGGCTGACTTCATCCAGTTCAGCGATGTATGCAGCAGAACCCAACGCATCCGGTGCGGGGATGGTGATGTCTGCCGGAGCACCAAGCAGAATGGGATTCCAATCCCCACCGTCTTCATCCAGTTGAGCGTAAGAATAGTTTACCGGATCCGCCCCGGAGGGAATGGTATCTTCTTCGCAAGAGAGCAACAGGGTTGCTGAAAACAGACCAAGCAGACCAATATTTTGAACCGTGCGTTTCATGGTAACGGGCAAATTGTAGTTGGAAAAAAATTCGAACCGAAAATCAATTGACCGAAGGAGTGCCTTCTTTATCCCAGATTTGGATAAAATAGGTCAGGCCGCCCCCAACGGTAAACACTTTGGGCGTGTTAAGGCCGGAAAGTGTAGCCGATCCGTTGGCGTGAACTCCAAAGCCTTTGGCCCAGGAAGGAATGTATTGGAAGTTGCCACCAAGGGTAACAAAATCGCGATCGTTGGAGGGAAACATGGCGTCCCAATAGCGAATGTCTGTTCCTCCAAGGCTGCGGAAAATCACCGTTTCGGCTTCAACACGAACTTCATTGCCGTCGGTGGCATACCCTACGGATGCGGTAACATCCATGGCATGGGGTACGTCAACCAGGTTGCTCTGGTAAGGTTGGTTGGTATAGTAGGATGTGCGGACAATTTCAGAGTTTCCCCGAAGGTGGAAAGCGGCTGATGCCCTTCCGTATAAACCCATATCAGCCTGATAGGCCGTAATCAACCGCCCTACGCCGTAAACGCAGTTCATGCCGATAGCATAGACGTGCTCGGGAATGTAATTGCTGGCTGGAACGCCCGCGCCGGCAGAAACCAAAACCAGAAAATTACCGGCTCCCGCGTCAATATCCAACGCTTTTACCTTGGCGTACAAACCGGCATCCTGAATGCCTCTGGTACCCTGTACCTGGCCTGCGGTCGGCTTAGTGACCACGTAGGGCAGGGAAGCGTAAATATTGATGAAATCGGTGATGCCCAAAACAAAACCGGCGCTGGCCTGGTGAATATTGAGGGTTCCGATATTGCCGTTTTCGAGCAGGGAATCAACCTGCCAGTAATGGTTCCAGGAACCGTATTTGTAAAACAGGCCACCACAGAACTCGCCATTCTTCATCATGACGGCATCAGACGGGGTCTGAGCTTGGGCACCGATGGCCAGAACCAGCAATAACACGGTGAGGACGTATCGAAAAGGTTGAATTGCGGATTTCATTTAGAGTTGGTCTTGTAAAATTGGTCTTGGGGTCAATAGACCTTTAACATCATTGCCTGTCTTTGCTCAATCAAGGTGTATTCAGGGAGCAGGTTGCAAAGACGGAAACCGATAAGAAGGATGTGAACTGACTGTTATACTATCAAATGGACGTGCGAAGTTACGCACACCCCTACAAATTAGAGAGAAAAAAGTTCACAGCCAGTGGAAATTAACACATTATGACCGCAATCGCGGGTCATAAAATGGCAACTCCTGCGGACTGCAAGATGTCCGCAGGAGTCACCAAATCAGACCGTTAAGATCGGCTTCGCAAGATCAGTCCCGGCGGCCACCCATAAAGAGCATCACGAAATAGAGCAACTGGGCAACCGAGGCCAGGGCAGCAACCACATAGGTCATGGCAGCCCATTTCAAGGCGTCTTTGGCCTGGTCGCTTTCCCGGCTGGATACCACACCGGAGCTGGTCATCCAGGCCAGGGCGCGGGAGGAAGCGTCAAATTCAACCGGAAGGGTAATAACGGTGAACAGCGTGGTCACCGAAAACATGATGATACCCAGCAACAGCACCAGCGAATTACCGCTAAATGCCATCACGGCCAAACCGGCAATGAGTACGAACATGGTCATCCGGGAGGTAATCTGGACGGTAGGCACCATTTTGGAACGAAACTGTAGCCAGGTATAGGCTTTCGCGTGCTGAACAGCGTGGCCGCATTCGTGAGCAGCCACCGCAGAGGCGGCAACAGTGCGCTCAGCGTAAACCCATTCGCTCAGGTTCACGGTTTTGTTGGCGGGGTTGTAATGATCCGTCAGGGCACCTTCAACGGAAGTGACCTTGACGTCGGTGATGCCATTCTCAAGCAGCATTTTCTCCGCTACCTGCCTGCCGGTAAGTCCGGAGCTGTTAGGCTGCGCAGAATATTGCTGGAATTTGCGTTTCAGGGTGGCACTGACCAACTGGCCAATGATCATGAAACCAAACGTAATCACATAATAAATAATCATGGTCTGATAGCGGTGTTTTTGTACCGAAGGGGTTATTCGGGTGGAAAACTATTGCAAAAAGTGTTCCCGCACACCGCAGCCTGCCAAAATGACAAGTTCCGAATCAGCAGAGGGCCCGCTCCATGCGGTGAAACCTTCCCCCGACAAACAGAAATGTTATCGCCGCAAAACGGGCATTGGACTCAGCCCTAAAACACGGGCCGCAATTTTTCCGGGAAAACCGGAAAGGCTCCCGTTGTAACGGCGGACCGCCTTGTTGTAGTGCTCCCCGGCGCTGACCATGCTTTCTTCCGTGGTGGTCCAGACGCCGAGCAATTCGGACCAAAGGGGCTGGGCGGCAAGTTCAGAGCGCTGCTTCATCTCCAGTTCCAGCAATTGCATTTCCAGCACCAGATCGTTTTCGCAGCGAATCAGGTCTTCATCGGGGTATCCCTGGGCTTCTTCTTTGGTGGCCTGACTCAGCTCCAACAGCCGGCGCAGATGAGTTTCCAGAGCCGGGGCCTGGGTGGCAAGCGCTTCGCCAAGCCGCATGACCTGCTGCTGCCGCCGTTTGATGGGGTGCTGAAGCTCGCGAAGCGCAAGGCGGGCCTGGCTTCTGCGCGAAAGAAGCATATAGACATAGTTCCCGGCCAGGGCCAGTCCCACCAGCAACAACAACGCGGGAACTACCATCTGATCATGGAACTTTAGGCAAAAACGTAATCTGCATAAGTCAGGGCAATATCATTGAGGATGGCGTCCACTTCTTCGGGTGAATTGACCGTGACAAGCTGTGTGCGCAGGTTTTTAACACCCGGCAAACCTTTGAAATAGTTATTGTAGTGCCGGCGCATTTCCAGAATACCTAAAACCGGACCTTTCCAGGTGACGGAGTGACGCATGTGACGGCGACAGACATCCACCCGCTCGGACAGCGTGGGCGGTGCAAGTTGTTCGCCCGTATTGAGAAAATGCCTGATCTCGCGGAAAATCCAGGGATAGCCGATGCTTGCCCTGCCGATCATTACCCCATCCACTCCGTAGCGCTGGCGGTACAACCGGGCTTTTTCCGGCGTATCAATATCGCCGTTGCCAAACACGGGAATATGCATGCGCGGGTTCTCTTTAACCCTGGCAATGAGCGACCAGTCCGCTTCGCCCTTGTACATCTGCACCCGCGTGCGGCCGTGGATGGAAATGGCTTTGATGCCCACATCCTGAAGCCGCTCGGCCACT
>JANNSM010000337.1:0-3263 GCA_031402635.1 Bacteroidota bacterium
GCCACCCACCCCCGCCACCACTATGCCCCAGACCGCACCATCGGTGTCCAGTGCACCCCGGAACACAGGCGGCGGCAATTCGGCCGCTGGCCACTCCGGCAAAGTTTTCGCGCCTTTTTCAACGACTTCCTGCTGGAGCGCCTCAAAGAGACCGCGGATGCGGAAATCATCGTGCCCGACGAAACGCTGATCAAGTTCAAGGAAGCGCTGATCATTGGCCTGATTGGCTGTCTGCGCATGCGCAATGAAACCAACGTGCTGATGAGCGTTACCGGCGCCAGCCGCAACAGCATCGGCGGCGAAATCAACGCCTGAAACTGGTTAGCCGTATCGTCTTCGCTACCGACCACCTTGCGCTCGACGGTTGATGTGCGTACTTTGCCGGGATTGCCTCTAAACGGCATTATTTGATGGCTATCCTGCTTACCGGGGCAACCGGTTTTCTCGGCTCCTACCTTGCCCGCACCCTGCTGGCACGCGGTGAACGGGTGCGCGCCCTGCGCCGCAGCGGCAGTGACCTGAGCCTGCTCGGCTCCGATGCCGGCCGGATAGACTGGTTTCAGGCTGACCTTTTTGATCCGTTGGGGCTTGAAGATGCCCTGCAGGGTATTGATACGGTTTATCACTGTGCGGCGCTCGTGTCCTTTGATCCGCGCGAACGCGAGGCCATGATGAAGGTCAACGCGGAAGGCACCGCCAATATGGTCAACGCGTCGCTTGATGCGGGCGTGCGCTGCTTTCTGCATGTCTCCTCCGTTGCCGCCGTAGGGCGCCGCAAGGGCAATGAGCTGATTGTTGAAGCCAACGACTGGGAGAAAAACAAAATGACTACGGACTACTCGTTGTCCAAGCACCTGGCCGAGCGGGAAGCCTGGCGGGGCTGGGCCGAAGGGCTCCCGGTGATCATTGTCAACCCGGGAACCATACTCGGAGCCGGTTTTTGGAGCCGGGGAACTGCCCGTTTCTTTTCACGCGCTGACGAAGGGCTTCGTTTTTACACACAGGGTGCTACCGGTTTTGTTGATGTCCGCGATGTGGCCGCTGTATGCATTCACCTTGTGAGGAAGGGCCTTTTTGGCGAGCGGTTTTTGCTCGTAGGAGAAAACCTCCCCTACCGGGACCTCTTTTCCGGAATCTGCCAGGCGCTTGACCGTCCTCAGCCGTCGGTATTGGCCGGTCCTGGAATGTTGGAAGCCGTCTGGCGATGGGAAGCCCTGAAAGCCGCGCTGACCGGGGGCAAGCCCGACCTGACCCGTCAAAATGCCCGGATCATCGGGAATTCATTTCGCTACGATAACCGCAAAGTCATCGCGGCCACAGGAATGACCTTTCGCAGCACGGTGCAAACCATTGCGGAAACTGCGTTGGCTTACCGCCAGAGCAAAACTACACGGCAACCCTTTGGTCTTTTAGAACCTGATATTCTTTGAAAGCGGTCCGCCATATCTTTTTCGACCTGGATAACACCTTGTGGAATTTCTCGCAGAATTCGGCTGAAGTGCTCCATGAAATTCACAACCGTTTCGCACTGGACCGCCTCGGTATCACTTCCGCCGAAGCATTTTCCGAGCGATATCACGTTCACAACGAAATGGCCTGGAAGGCTTACCGCGAAGGACGGGTTGACCAGCAGACGCTGCGCTGGGAACGGTACTGGCGCACCCTGGCAGATTTTGGCCATAACGACCGCAAGCTGGCAATAGACCTCAGTGTAGCCTATCTGGATACCCTTGCGGCCAAGCAGGGCCTTATGCCCGGCGCCCGCGATCTGCTCCAGACCCTTCACGGCAAGTACACGATGCATATTGTTACCAATGGTTTTGAGGAAACGCAGCGCAACAAACTCCGCAATTCCCGATTGGCTCCGTTTTTTGAGAGCGTCACCACGGCGGAATCAGCCGGGGTTGCCAAGCCTGACCCGCGCATTTTCAAGCAGGCGCTGGCAGCCGTTGGTGCCCGGGGCGCGGAGAGCCTTTATGTCGGCGATCACCTGGAGGTTGACGGAGGTGCCCTTCGCGCCGGAATGCATTTTGCCTGGTATAATCCGCACCCTCGGCCTGATTTGCATTCAGCCCTCGCGGAAGGCACGGAGCTGCGCCACCTGGATGAGCTCCCGGGGTTGCTGAATAGTTAAAAAATGCAAGGTCGAAGGGCCATAAAAAAAGCAAAGCCGCCCACGGTGGGGCGGCTGCTGAATAAGCTATTCTAAACCCTTTCGGGCTCAGGTATTAGTTGGGATCTTTAGCAGTGCTTCCGTTGGAAGCAGGTTTTGCAGCTCCGATGGCTTCGGCTTCTTTGCCGCTGCAGGCTGCGGCGCTACCACCTTTCTTGCTGCAGCAGGATTTGCCGGCGGCAGGGGCGGTAGCTGGTTTTGCCGATTCGGTCGGCGTGGCGGTGGTGCTGGTTGACTCCACTTTATAACCGTCGTCCGTTTTCTGAAGGACGTAGGTGGTGTTGCCGGTTTTTGGAGATTCAGTGGAAGCTGTTTGGGCAAAAGCTGCAACTGCGCTGATCGCGAGTACAAACAGAAGGCTTGAAATGCGTTTCATAGGGTTGTTGAATTCGGGTTATTTAGCAATTTACGCCCTTTTGGCTAATCAGGCAAGATGGGCGATGACGGTTTTTCCACCTTTAACTTTCTGGCCGATCTTAACGTTGATTTTGGAATCAAGGGGAAGGTAGAGGTCAACTCGTGAACCGAACTTGATGAAACCCAGTTCAGAGCCCTGAGATACTTCATCGCCTTCATCAAGGTAGGAGACAATGCGCCGGGCTACTTTGCCGGCAATCTGCCGCACCAGCACTTCGATTTCATTTTCGTTTTCAATCACGATCGTGGTCCGCTCGTTGCTGGTTGAAGACTTCGGGTGCCAGGCCAGCAGATAACGCCCGGGATGGTACTTGAAGTATTTGACCTGACCGCCAACCGGGTTGCGGTTAACGTGAACGTTTTTAATGGACATGAAAACGGAAACCTGCAAACGGCGATCGTGGAAGTACTCCGGTTCTTCAACCTCTTCAACCACCACCACCTTGCCGTCAGCCGGCGCAATCACCGCCGAGCCGTGCAGGTACAATTCGCGGTTGGGGTTGCGGAAAAAAAGTGCCGTTCCCACAATGCCGAGAAAAGAAGCGACCAGCACCACCGCATGCACAATCGGAGACTCAGGCCACACATAACGCACGATGGCGTTAGCAGCTAAAAGAAAGACGAGAAATGTGAAGACAATACTCTTGCCTTCGCGGTGAATTTTTACAATCAT
>JANNSM010000338.1:0-10753 GCA_031402635.1 Bacteroidota bacterium
GGTGGTAGGTCATGGAACCGGCCCAGCGGTCAGTCAGCCCCATCGTACCATCGGAATTCTTATGGTAAATGCGCTGTTTAATTAACTGCCGGGGTTCCGTGCCTTCCGGGCACAGACCGGGATAACCGCCGGGACTCAGGATGGTATCGTCTCCACAGATGTAAAAATCGGTGGCAATGACCCGCAGTGGACCATGACCGGTGTTGGGCGTAGATACTGAAACCCCCAGTTCGCCAGGAGTTTCCGGATTTTCATAGGGGTCCAGGAGCAGATCCCGTGAAATCTGTATATCCGGCAATAAGTCGCAATCGCTGGAACCGTCCAGACAATCGCAACCGTCGGTGTTGATGAGGTTGCAGGGCTGGGCGACAAGCCATAAGGGCCACGCAAACAAACTCAGGAGCAGGAATCGTTTCATGGATCGGGAAATGAATAAAGGGAGTATCGGCCAATTAAGGTACGAAATTCAGGCAAAACCACCGGATCAGTTGAAAATCAGGCTTTTCTCCCGGAGTAGTCCGCGGCTGCGATTTCCCGTATTCCCTCAAGGTATGACGTCGGTTTGAAGGCAAAGCGCTTTTCAAATTTGCCGGAGTCGAAAACGTAAGGCCGATCATATTGGTACATCATTTCCACAAACTCCTTCATAAACGGGTTAAAGAGACCCATAATACTCACCATCCACTTTGGTGCCGCCTGGACACCGGGTTTTGCGCCCAGTTCCTCCGCGATCGCCTTGATCCACTCGTTAGCGTTCATAGGATTATGCGCAGTTGGCAGGTGCCAGACCTCACCAAAAGCATCCGGCGTATTGCCCAGCAATGCGGTTGCCTTGCCTGCGTCCAGGGTGTAGGTGTAGGAATGGGGAACATTAACGGAACCCAGCCATTGGGCTTTTTTTCCGGCTGCCAGCCGGTTGAATACCGTCTCGGTGAGCACGCTGCGCTCTTTGATTCCGGGGCCGTAAAAATCAGCTGAACGGGCAATGAGCGCCTGGATTTTGCCGCGCTCCGAAGCATCGAGGACCATGCGGGCTATTTCTGCCCGAATTTTCCCTTTCCGGCTGGGCGGGTTCCAGGGCGTTTCCTCCGTCATCGGGTTGAGGTGACCGCCATCGTACATGTACACGTTATCAAAAAAAACAAGCCGGGCTCCGTTCTCTTCACAGGCAGCGATGACGTTGCGCATCAGCGGAGGCCAACTTTCCTGCCATACCTTCAGGTCATAGGGCAGGCCAACAACCAGGTACACCGTCTCGGAACCTTCAACTGCATGGAAAAGTTCTTTGCTCCGGGTCAGGTCTGCCCCGACAAGTTGATCCCCGGGATTGACGGCTTTCGGGGTCCGGCTAACCAGACGGATATCCTTGGTGTAGTGCACCAGGGCTTTGGCCAACTCCGTTCCAATGGCACCACCAGCACCCAGAATAGTTTGCATAGACATACTTTCAGTTGATCGCCTTTACTGGATCTCCCAAGTCTCGCCGCCCGCGATCAGGGCATCCAAATCTCCGGGGCCGCTGCGGGACAAAGCTTTATCCAGTTGGTCTTGCATCATGTCCTCGTAAGTCGGCCTTTCCACGGCATAGATCACCCCAAATGGCCGGGGAATGGCATCGGGCTTTGAAGGGTCGTCAAACATTCGGGTCAGAATCATGGCTTTGACCATGTCTCGTTCATCGTGAATCCAGCAATCCTCGAGGCCGCCTTCTTCACCCAAAGTAAAAACCTCCGGACTGAATCCGTCAAGCCGGATTCCCAGTTCGCCGTTTGCTCCAAAAACCAGCGGTTTGCCGTGTTCCAGGAAAAGGGTCTTGGCGCCCCGGGTGGCCTTTTCGGTCATCATTTCAAAAGCACCATCATTAAAAATATTGCAGTTCTGGTAGATCTCCAGAAAGCTGGTGCCTTTGTGCGCATTCGTGCGAAGCAACATAGCTTGTAAATGCTTTGGATCGCGGTCCATACTGCGCGCTACAAACGAGGCATCTGCGCCCAGGGCAAGTGCACCGGGGTTGAACGGGTGGTCAATAGACCCCATCGGGGTGGATTTGGCCACTTTGCCCAGTTCAGAAGTTGGCGAATACTGGCCTTTGGTCAACCCGTAAATCTGATTGTTAAACAGCAGAAGATTACAATCAATATTGCGGCGCAGAATATGGATGAAATGATTTCCTCCGATAGAAAGTCCGTCTCCGTCACCGGTAACCAACCATATGCTCAAGTCCCTTCGCGAGGCTTTCAGGCCAGAAACCACCGCCGGGGCGCGGCCGTGAATGGAGTGCATTCCATAGGTGTTCATATAGTACGGAAAGCGGGAAGAGCACCCGATACCGGACACCACAACAACCTGTTCCCTGGGTATTCCCAGGGTAGGCAGCACCGTCTGCACCTGCTTCAGAATGGAGTAGTCACCACAGCCCGGACACCAGCGGATGTCCTGATCAGTGACGAAACTCTTGGCGGTCAGGGTTTCTGTTTCGGCCATGGTTGATTCTTTGTGTTGTAGATGCGTATTAAAGTAAACGTTCTGTCAGAAAAAATATACCGAACTATTTTTTGTCCGCTTCGAGCAATTCAATCGCCGCTTCGGTCAATTCGCTTTTCCGCAACGGTATGCCCTGTATCCGGTTAAACGGCGTGAACTCCCGGTGGTAGCGATCCCGCAGAATTTTCACCAGTTGACCGTTGTTGATTTCCGGAACTATCACGTGACGGTAGCGGCTGAGCAACTGTTCAAGATTCCGGGGGAAGGGCCGTATATACCGAAGATGGGCATGGGCCACGCCATAACCGGCAGCGTTCAGATCGCGGACAGCCGCCCGGCAAGTGCCATAGGTTGAGCCCCATCCCAGCAGCAGCAATTCTCCGTTTTCCGGACCCTGGTCAATGGTCAGTTCAGGAATGAAATCGGCAATGCGCTCCACTTTGGCTTCGCGCAATTTCACCATCAGCTCGTGGTTTTCCGGGTCGTAGCTGATGTTTCCTGTTTCGTGCTGCTTTTCCAGGCCTCCGATCCGATGCTCCAGCCCCGCAACACCGGGAACGGCCCACTTGCGAACCAGGCGGTCATCGCGTTTATAGGGCAGAAATCCGCGCTCGCCTTCTGCGTCGGCTGCAGTGGCAAAAATCGGAGTAATCGGTGCCAGATCGGCGCTTTTCGGGTAACGCCAGGGCTCAGCGCCGTTGGCGATATAACCATCGGAAAGAAAAATAACCGGAGTCATGTGTTCCACGGCTATCCGGCAGGCTTCGTAAATAGTTTCAAAAGCATCCGACGGCGAATGGGCGGCAACAACAACCAACGGGCATTCGCCATTACGGCCGTAAACAGCCTGGAGCAAATCGCTCTGCTCGGTTTTGGTTGGCAATCCTGTAGAAGGGCCAGCCCGCTGAATATCGCAGATAACCAGGGGAAGTTCGAGCATCACGGCAAGTCCCATGGCTTCGGTCTTCAGTGCCATTCCCGGACCCGACGTTGTGGTAATCCCCAAACTGCCTCCAAAAGCGGCACCAATGGCCGAGCAAATCGCAGCAATTTCATCTTCGGCCTGAAACGTGCGCACCCCAAAGGATTTTTGGGCGGCCAGGTAATGGAGCACATCCGAAGCCGGAGTAATCGGGTAACTACCCAGAAACAATGGCAAGCCCGATCGCACCGAGGCCGCAATCAGTCCCATTCCGGTTGCCTCATTGCCGGTGATGCTCCGGTACTTTCCGGAGGGCATTTTGGCCGGCTGAACTTTGTAGCGCGTGGTAAACGTCTCCGTCGTATCGCCGTAGTTGTAGCCTGCCCGAAGAACAGCTGTATTGGCTTCCAGCAAGTCCGGTTTCTTGTTGAATTTGGCGCTCAGAAAATCGAGGGTGGACTGCATTGGCCGGTCGTACATCCAGTACAAAAAGCCCAACACAAACATGTTTTTGGAGCGGTCTTTCTCTTTGGTGCTCAACGTCGAGTCCTTCAGGGTCTCGCGGGTCATCTTGGTCACGTCCATAACGTGACGGGTATAACCGTCAAGGCTTCCGTCTTCCAGGGGATTGTGATCGTACCCGGCCAGGCGAAGGTTTTTGGCATCGAAGCCATCGGAGTTCAGGATCAGCTCACCTCCAGGAACCAGCGAGGAAAGATTGGCCTTCAGCGCAGCGGCGTTCATGGCTACAAGAACATCGCAACTGTCGCCAGGTGTAAAGACTGGTCGGCTGGCGAAACTGAGCTGGTAGCCGGAAACACCGGCCAGGGTGCCGACCGGAGCGCGGATCTCCGCCGGGAAATCGGGGAACGTGGCGAGATCATTTCCCACCAGAGCGGCCGTATTGGTGAACTGCCCGCCCGTGAGTTGCATGCCGTCCCCGGAATCTCCGGCGAACTTGATGACGACTTCTTCGCGCAACCGGAACCCACCGGCTTGCTCCCCGGCTTCGGGGTTAAGGGTATCCTGATCAAGCATATGCCCGGATGTTCTTGCCTTCCATGAAATTTAAAAAAGCCCGGTTGGCTACGCGAACGCCGCCAGGCGTCGGGTAATCGCCGGTAAAGTACCAATCGCCCTTGTGATCGGGAATAGCGCGGTGCAGGTCTTCTACGGTTTGGTAAACGACCGAAACCTCAGCACGCATTTCCTCCGGGGTGACGATGCGCGCGATTTGTGCGGAGATCTCCTCCACGCTGAAGGGTTCGTAAACCCGCATGACCATGTTGGTTTGCTGGCGAAGGGGTTTTACCACTTCCCGGCGAACTTCATCCAGCAAGGCCTGGAGTTCATCCTCCATATTGCGCAACTTCATCAACTCGATAGCCGCGCGAAAAGCGACGAAATCACCCATTTTGGACATGTCAATCCCGTAACAATCCGGGTAGCGGATTTGCGGCGCGGAACTGGCAATGACCACTTTTTTTGGACCGAGACGGTCCAGAATTCGGAGGATGCTTTCGCGAAGCGTAGTGCCTCTAACGATGCTGTCGTCAATGAGCACGAGGTTGTCAACCCCGGCTCTGACCTGACCGTAGGTGGTATCATAAACATGGCTAACCAGATCGTTGCGGCTCTTATCCTGCGTGATGAAAGTCCTGAGTTTGGCATCCTTGATGGCCAACTTTTCTACCCGTGTGCGCCGGCTAAGAATGCGGTCGAGTTCATCCCGGGTCGGCTTCGGACCCAGCGCCAGAACAGCATCGCGTTTCTCCTGGTTAAGATGGTCTTCCAGCCCTTTGATCATGCCCAGAAAAGCCACTTCCGCTGTATTGGGAATGTAGCTAAAAATGGTGTTGTCCAGATCGTGATCTATAGCCTTTAATACCTGCGGCGTAATAAATTGTCCTAGGCGGATACGCTCCCGGTAAATGTCGGCATCGCTTCCGCGCGAAAAATAAATCCGTTCAAAACTGCAGGAGCGCCGGGGCTCGGGCTTGCGGACATAGGCTTCTTCAAAGTGTCCGCTCGCCTTGACGATCAGGGCATGCCCGGGTTGAAGTTCCCGCACCTGGTCTACGGAAAGATTAAAAGCATTTTGGAGAGCGGGCCGCTCGGAAGCTGCGACAACCACTTCGTCATCAGCGTACCAAAATGCCGGCCGGATGCCGACCGGGTCTCGAAGTACAAAAGCATCGCCACTGCCAATCAGCCCCGCTATGACGTAGCCACCGTCAAAATCTTTGGCCGCCCGCACGAGCATCCGTCGCAGATCCAGCTCGCTGGCGATCAGGGCTGAAATTTCCCGGTTTTCGTGGTAGGACTTGTACTGGTCAAACAGTCGCTGGTTCTCCTGGTCCAGAAAGTGGCCCAGTTTTTCAAGCACCGTGACCGTATCGGAGTTGCGAATCGGGTGCTGTCCCAGCGCGACAAGCTGCTTAAAAAGCTCATCGTTATTGGTCAGGTTGAAATTGCCGGCAACTACCAGGTTTCGGGATTTCCAGTTATTGGACCGAATAAAGGGATGGCAGGCATTGATGGAATTCTGCCCGTGGGTGCCGTACCGGAGGTGGCCCAGCAGGAGTTCGCCGGCGTATTTAACGTTGTTTTTGATCCAATCCGGATCGTCTTTCTTTTTGGGTTTGTCACGCTCTGAATCGTCAATGCGCTCAAAAACCCGGTCGAAAATATCTTTGATCGGCTGAGGGTCAATACTCCTCATCCGGTCAATGTATTTGATGCCGGGCTCCGAATTGAGTTTAATGGTGGCAATGCCTGCTCCGTCCTGGCCCCGGTTGTGCTGTTTGTGCATCAACAGATACAGCTTGTTCAGGCCGTAATAATACGTGCCATAGCGCTCCCGGTAATAGTCCAGCGGCTTGAGCAGGCGCACCATCGCGATGCCGCACTCGTGTTTAATGGGATCGGACACGCAGAGAGAGAATTGGTAAGTGCAAAGATAACCGATCCGGGGGTGGAAAGGTTTCCTCCGGCCGGCAGTCCGCGTAAATCAGATGGGCAGTTCCGTGGCATGTTTGAGCTCATGCATCACAAAGGAGCTCTGAACACGCCCGATGTTTTCCAGAGCAGCCAGTTTTTCAACGATAAACCGCTGGTAGGCGTTCATATCCGGCACAATGATCTTCAGCAGGTAGTCAAAACCCCCGGCCGTATGAAAACACTCAACCACCTCGGGAAGGGTTTGAATATCCCTTTCAAACTGCTGAATAAAGGGCCGGGCGTGCTCCTTGATGCTCACATTACAAAAAGCCAACAACCGTAGACCCAGTTTTTCGCGGTCAATCAACGCAACATACCGGCGAATAACGCCGGTTCTTTCAAGACGGCGGATCCGCTCATAGACAGGGCTGGGGGTCAACCCAAGTTCAGCGGCAATCTCCTTGGTGGTGACTTTGGCCTGAGCCTGCAACAAGCGCAAAATCCGCAAATCGGTAGCATCCAGGTCGTGGGGAATAACAGGCTCCGATGCTTGGGCTACCGGATAATCAGGAGGATTTTCTGACAATTGGAATTATTTAGTAACTGGTCAGGTAATTTATCTTCAATATTCAATTATTGCCATAAAATTAACTGCTTTTATGAAAATTGTCAATAATTATCACGACAAATACGAAAATTGTAAGACAAAATTGCCTGATCATGAAAAGCGCGGAATTTCCTTTTGGAATAAGGAATGAAGGGGACAACACAGGAGGTTTTCCCGGAGGCTTGCCCGGAGCTATAGGAAACGATCACGCCGACATGCATCCTGAAAGCTTGATGATGTCGCTTGGCTATGATCCCCATTCGGCTCGTGGGGCAATAAAAGCGCCGTTGTATGCCTCTTCCACCTTTGTTTTTCCGGATGCGGAAACCGGCAAAGCGAGATTTGCCTCCGCACACGGTCAGGAAGGCGGCCAGCCCGGTTTAGTCTATTCGCGCCTCGGTCACCCCGGGCTTGAATTGGCAGAAGAGCGATTGAAAATCTGGGACGGTGCAGAGGACTGCGCCATCTTCCACAGCGGGATGTCTGCGATCAGTACCACCCTTCTCGCTTTTCTGAAGCCCGGCGATGTATTGCTGTTCAGCGGCCCTCTCTACGGTGGAACTGATCATTTCATCCGGCAATTTCTCACCGGAATGGGGATTGAGGTGGTGGAATTTGAAGCCCGGGAACGCGAATCGTCCATCCTGCTCCGGTTGCGCCGCGCCGGGTTGCTTGACCGTGTCCGGATGATGTTTATCGAAACTCCCGCCAACCCCACCAACGAATTGATTGACCTGGAACGCTGTCAAAAACTCTGTCAGCGCCTTTCTCAACCCGACCGGCGTGTATTGCTGGCGGTGGACAACACGTTTCTGGGGCCCATCTGGCAGCATCCGCTCCGGCACGGCGCTGATCTGGTTCTCTATTCGGCCACCAAGTACATCGGCGGGCACAGCGACCTGATTGCCGGGGCAGTATGTGGCAACCGGCTTTTGCTCGATCCGATCAGGAACCTGCGGGTTTATCTCGGTACTGCGGCCGATCCATGGGTTTGCTGGTTATTGCTCCGGAGCATGGAAACACTATCGTTGCGCATGGAAAGGCAGGCGGCCAGCGCCGCGGTCATAGCCGCTTACCTGGCACGACGGGAGGGTGTGGTTGCCGTCCGGTATCTGGGTTTCCTCGGTCCTGAACATGGAGAAGCCTATTCGACCTACAAAAACCAATGCGAAGGTCCGGGCGCGATGATTTCCTTTTACCTGAACGGAAAAGAAGCCGAAGCCTTCCGCTTCCTGAATGCCCTCAAACTCGTTCACCTTGCGGTAAGCCTCGGGGGTACCGAATCGCTGGTTGAACATCCGGCATCCATGACGCACTCCGGGCTTGCTCCTGAACTGCGCGAAAGATTGGGGATTACCGACAACCTGATCCGGCTATCGATCGGGCTTGAACACCCGGATGACCTGATTGCCGACCTGGAAAGGGGTTTCTCAGCCATTGGCAAATCCGTGCTGCAGCCTGTTGCCCGTAAATAGTGGGCGGCGGGAAATGCGCTGTCCGGGATCTTACATCAATTTGGCAATCAGGCTTTCCGTGCTGATGCCCTCCGCTTCCGCTTTGTAATTGCGAACGATGCGGTGCCGCAAAATGGGCTCAGCCACGGCCTGGACGTCCTCGATGTCGGGCGAATATTTTCCGCGGGTAGCGGCATGCGCTTTGGCCCCGAGCACCAGGAACTGGGAAGCTCTGGGACCGGCACCCCAGGACAGATAGTTGTTCACGAGCTCCGGAGCGCGGGTGCTGCCCGGACGGGTCTTCGCGGCAAGATTCACGGCGTATTCCAGAACATTGTCCGCGATGGGGATGCGCCGCACCAGTTGCTGGAAAGCCCGGATTTGCTCGCCACTAAGCACTTTATTCACCGAAGCCTGGGTGCCCGAAGTGGTAGCTTTGACAACAGCTACTTCTTCGTCATAGCTCGGATAATCCAGCCTGATGTTGAACATGAAGCGGTCCAGTTGAGCCTCAGGCAAAGGGTAAGTACCTTCCTGCTCAATCGGGTTTTGCGTGGCCAACACAAAAAATGGCAGGGGAAGGGCATGGCGGTGACCCGCGGCTGTAACTCCGCGTTCCTGCATAGCCTCCAAAAGGGCGGCCTGGGTTTTTGGCGGCGTGCGGTTGATTTCGTCGGCCAGAACAATGTTGGCGAACAAGGGACCCGGTATAAAGCGGAAATGGCGCTGCTCATCCAAAACCTCTGATCCGATGATATCAGAGGGCATAAGGTCCGGGGTAAACTGGATGCGCTTGAAGCTCAGATGCAACACATCCGAAATGGTCTGAATCAAAAGGGTTTTTGCCAGGCCGGGCACGCCAACCAGCAGGCTGTGCCCGTCGCAAAAAATCGAAAGCAAAACAAACCTTACTACATCTTCCTGCCCGACGATGATCTTGCCGATTTCGCGGCGCAGTTCTTCAAAAGAGCGGGCCAGTGCATCAACTGCCTGGACTTCGTTGGTTTGGGTCGAAATCATATTCGAAATCGTGTAAAGGAATTTGGATCCGGGGCGCTCATCCTTTGCGGTTGCCGTTCAATGAACAAGGCCACCGGAAGCAGCGCTCAGCCAGCGAACGGCCTGCGGACAACTGGCATACGATGAATCCACGCGAAGATACGTCTTGGCCAAACGCTTGGCCAGCCATTCATCCATCAGCCGGCCCCGTTTGGTTTGAAGCGCCACTGCCTGAATCTTTGAATAATCCTGATCCAGATTGGCCTGATGCGGCTCGGTTTCTGCGCGCAGTTGGATCAGGCGAAAAGCCTGCTTTCCCTCCGGTGTCACGTAAGTCTGGGCTGTGGAAATCTCGCCCGGGCTGAGCTGTTCGATGGCAAAGTAGGTTTCCCGGTCCAGTTCATCCACTTCAAAGATATTGGTACCGTTGGCGGGGTTGATCACTTCACCCCCGCTTTTATTGGTCTGCTGGTCTGTTGAATACTTGGTCACGGCCTCGCCAAACGAGATGGAACCGGATTTAATGGACTGGCTAATGGAATCGAGCCGGCTGGCTGTTGCGGCCAGGTTTGAACTGGTTACGCGGGGCTGGATGAGAATATGCCGGAGGCAGGCCTGCTCCCCTTTTCGCTCCATCATTTCAATAATGTGAAAACCGAACTCCGTTTCAATGACTTCACTAATCTCCCCGTTTTTAAGTCGAAAGGCCGCCGCCTCAAATGCGGGCACCAGCGTTCCCCTGCCCTGGCATCCCAGATCGCCCTCCAGGTCTTTGGAGCCCGGATCGTCAGAATAAATTCCCGCGAGGAAACTCAGTTTTTCGCCGGCCTGGATGCGTCCGAGCAATTCATCGGCCCGCTCCCGGGCAAATTCTTTCTGTTCGGCATTGGGCTGAGGAATCAGCACAAGGTGAGCCAATTGAATTTCAGCATCAAAAAACGGAAGGCTGTCCGGCGGAATTTCCCGGAAAAACGTCTTCACTTCGGCCGGACTTATCCGGACATCGCCGGTTACTTCGCTCTGCATACGGCGTGCGAGCAACTGGTCGGCAATGTCCTGCCTGAATTCCTCTTTCAACTGGGCAATGGACTTTCCATAGAATTCCTCCAATTTCTCTTCGCTGCCCAGCAACCCGATAAAATAGTTGAAACGCTGCGTGAGTTCGGCGTTGACCTCATCTTCCGAAATAATCACAGAATCTTCCTGGGCCTGAAGAACGAGCATTTTTTGAGCCACCATCTGGTCGAGCAATTCGCAGCGCAATTCGGGACCCGGCACGCCTTCCTGGGTGTATTGCAGGTATTGAAACTCAATATCGGATTTCAACACGATCTGATCGCCGATCTG
>JANNSM010000339.1:0-7371 GCA_031402635.1 Bacteroidota bacterium
GTGGTTGCGGCAAAGCGGTTGATTTTGATGTACCCGGTTTTGGGATCAGCCATGTAGCCTGCATCCACGCTGTAAATCGGAATCTTGTCGCGCGTAATCGTAAACGCGATGGGCTTCTTTCTGCCTTCCCGCTCAATTTCCACGGTCACATCCGTGCCTTTCGGGCCGCGCAGGAGATCGAGTACATCCTGATTTTTAATTCCCATGCCGGCAACGTTGTCGCTGTTTACCGTCAGTATTTTATCACCGGCCTGAAGTCCCACTTCTTCACTTGGTCCGCCGCTGATGGTGCTCAGCACAATGATGGTGTCCCGGAGAATATTAAACTGTATGCCAATCCCTTCAAAGTTTCCAACCAGCGGCTCATTCGCGGATTCAAGTTCATCTACCGAAAAATAGTTCGAATGGGGGTCCAGATCTTCGAGCACACTGACAATCGCGACTTCAACCAGACTATCCACGTTGACGGCTTCCAGGTATTTGTCATCCAGAAAATCAAGGAAACGCTCAAACTTCTGTGCGCTTCGGATGACTTCAGCACTTTGGGAAAATGCGGAGAGGCTGCTGATGATGAAGATCAAAAGCAAAGAGAAAAGGCGGAGAAATCGGAAGGTCAACACGGGTTTTACGGCAGATTCGGAATGAATTCCGGAAACTGCAGTCAGGGATAAATCTCGCATGTTCGGTGGGGGGAATGATCGGTGTTACGAAAAAATAGCCGGGATAGAGCCGGCAATTCTGCTAAGCTAAGTTTCCCATAGGAAACATACTCCCGGAAATAACGCAGGAGAAGCGTGAAAGGTGCAGATCTTAAGAAAGTTTAACACGAAAAAGGTTGCCTCTTCAGGCCCTTTCGTACCAAAAATCGGGAAAGTGCCCGACCACCAACAAGTGTTCATCTTCGCCTTTTCTGGCCGTGATGATCAGGTCAATCCCGGTTTCCCTGGGCCTGGCTTCAATACTCACCACCGGGCTGTCGCCCCGGCTAAATTGGACAATACGCCCGATGGCGGTGCGGAAAAACCGCTCCACCCGTTCCAAATCCGCACTGACCACCGGAAGCGGTCCGTAAAGTACTTCAATGCCGTACAATTTCAACGTAATCCGGAATTCCCGGAGCTGTGCGAGTAACTCTTCCCGAAGGTTTACAATATCGGCTCCGGCGGTATCCGGTTCAAAAACCTTATAGGCATCGGGATTGATCATGTCTGCGGGGGTTGAGCAGTCCGGAACGGCGAAACATCTGGCTTTTATGATCCGGCTCATCCGCGCTGTCGGCAAAGAGGGCAACCTCGCTGCGTCAAGCCGGAAAACCCGAATAAAATCGCCAGTAAAAGGATCTACAGTGAGAAAAACGGAACAGGTTAACAGAACAGGAACGCGCAAAAGGTAGCGGAAGTCTGTCATCCAATTACTAACAGCAACCCGAGCATTGTGACAGGGTAATCAGACCGCATCCCCTACCCTGTCCCCTAAAAACCAGCAGCCGTCCCAGAGGGACGGCTGCTGAATATTGATTTCGGAGATTAAGCCGAATGAGGATTTAAGCCCTGCCGGTTATACCGATAAGCTTACATCATGCCACCCATGCCGCCCATGCCGCCGGGTGATCCACCGCCGCCCATGTCGGATTTCGGTTCGGGCTTGTCCACTATTGTGGTTTCGGTGGTGAGTAACAGGCCGGCAATCGATGCGGCGTTTTCGAGAGCTACGCGGGCAACTTTGGCCGGATCAATGACACCGGCGGTAAGCAGATCTTCGTAGCGGTCGTAACGGGCATTGTAACCGTACTCCTTCTTGCCGTCTTTGACCATCTGGACCACGATGGATCCTTCCATTCCAGCGTTTTCAGCAATCTGGCGAAGGGGTTCTTCCAGCGCGCGGCGGATAATGTCAATCCCGACATTCTCGTCGTGGCTGTCAGCCTCCAGTTTGGTAATGCTCTGCAAGGCGCGGATATAGGTCACTCCGCCACCGGCCACGATGCCTTCTTCAACGGCAGCGCGGGTAGCGTGCAGCGCATCGTCTACACGGTCTTTTTTCTCTTTCATCTCCACTTCGGTTGCGGCACCAACGTAGATAACAGCAACACCGCCGGCCAGCTTGGCCAGGCGTTCCTGCAGTTTTTCCTTGTCGTAATCGCTCGTAGTAGATTCAATCTGTGCCTTGATCTGGTTGACGCGGGCACTGATGTCGGATTTTTTGCCGGCACCGTTTACAATAATCGTGTTGTCCTTGTCAATGGTGATCTTTTCTGCGCGGCCCAGGAAAGTGATATCGGCATTCTCCAGTTTGAAACCGCGCTCTTCGCTGATAACCGTTCCGCCGGTCAGTGCTGCGATGTCTTCGAGCATAGCTTTGCGGCGATCACCAAAACCAGGAGCTTTCACCGCTGCAATTTTCAGCGTACCGCGAATTTTGTTCACCACCAGGGTGGCAAGGGCTTCGCCTTCCACATCTTCGGAGATGATCAACAGAGGAGCACCACTTTGGGCAACTTTCTCCAGGATAGGCAGCAACTCTTTCATGTTGCTGATCTTTTTGTCGTGGATCAGGATATAGGGATGATCCAGGTCGGCAATCATCTTCTCAGCATTGGTTACGAAGTACGGTGACTGGTAACCGCGGTCAAACTGCATACCCTCCACGATGTCCACATAAGTTTCGGTGCCTTTGGCTTCCTCCACCGTGATCACGCCTTCCTTTCCGACTTTCTCCATCGCCTGGGCAATGATGCTGCCGATGACTTCGTCGTTGTTGGCACTAATCGTGGCCACCTGCTTGATTTTTTCGGCGTCATTGCCCACTTTGCGCGCTTGCTTGGCAATGTTCTCCACCACGGCAATAACGGCTTTCTCAATGCCGCGTTTCAGGTCCATGGGGTTTGCACCTGCCGTCACGTTTTTCAAACCGGCAGTGACAATGCTCTGGGCCAATACGGTTGCCGTTGTGGTTCCGTCGCCGGCAACATCAGAGGTTTTGGAAGCAACTTCCTTCATCATCTGGGCACCCATATTTTCAATAGGATCCTCCAGTTCAATTTCTTTGGCTACCGTAACACCGTCTTTGGTTACCGAAGGAGCGCCAAATTTCTTTTCGATCACGACGTTACGACCCTTAGGTCCGAGGGTCACTTTAACGGCGTTCGCCAACTGGTCCACACCGCGCTTCAGCGCGTCACGGGCCTCCATATCGTATTTAATAATCTTAGCCATGGCTATTTAAATGCTTTGGTTTTAAGTGTTCCGAAGATCCGGGTCAGAGAATGACGAAAATGTCTGATTCGCGCATAATGAGGAGGTCCTCACCATTCACGTTCAGTTCCGTACCGGCATATTTGCCGTACAGCACGTTGTCACCAACTTTTACGGTTAGGGGCTCATCCTTTTTCCCATTTCCAACAGCCACGATCACCCCTCGCTGGGGCTTTTCCTTGGCGGTGTCAGGAATAATAATGCCGCCGCTTGTTTTTTCTTCGGCGACAGCCGCACGAACCACCACGCGATCAGCCAGCGGGGTGATATTCAACGTTTTCTTTGCCATCGTAGTAGCAGTTTAGGGTCTTTTAAGTCTTGTGAATCGGTTGATTTCCAGTTGTTCCTCAGCGCTGGAAATGACGTCCGTTAAGAATTCTTTTCGGAACGGTTACCAGTCAACACAATACATGCCAATCGGCTTTTACCCGCTTACGGGCACCAATTCGCGCCATAATTGCACTTGAAAGGCATGAGCGGGCAAAGCCGGACGACAGAATTGCATAACATCAGGTAATTCTGTCATGCCGACGCTTAAAACCGTATTCCTGATTTCCCCGGGCTTGCTTACATTGTCTGCGGTAAAATGAATACTGCACAAGCGCGATACCATGAACCCGTTTTCCCCGGTCCGAATTCCCGGTAAGAAAGTTGCCGTCATAATGCTGCTAACCACGGTATTCTGGCTGACAACCAGCAGTTTAAGCGGATGTGGCAAGGACCCGAAAGATCCCGATCTGATCCAACCCGTCCTGGTCATGACACTTCCTGTTGAGGGTGACACCTTTCTCCTGGGTTCCAGGGTGCCGATTGCTTTTCAGGCAAGCGACAATGACGAAATGAATATCTGGGTCATCAACGTCAACAATGAAACCATTGGCAATTCGGCGTGGGCCATATCAGAAGATGTTACCGGAAACAGCATCATTGTGAACCGGGAGTTCACCATCACGGCTTCCGGTCCAACAGAGTATGAAGTTATCGTGACTGCTATTGATGCCTCCCAGAATGAGGCCATCGAGAAACGGACATTCTTTGCGGTTCCCTAAATCACGGGTATGCAATCAAGGGTAAGCAATCAAGGGCATACAATCAAGGGTATGCAATCAAGGGTATGCCAGGAATGCACGGCGTGTCAGGAATCCCGTCAAACGTGGCCTTAACCCTCAGTTTTCACCCTAAATCAAGGCTGAATTCTGATGGAACGCTCCACTCGCGCCTCATTTCCGGTGTGGTCCTCGGCGATGGCAATCAGCGTGCATTCCGAAACAGCCGCAACGGTTGCAGAAACCATCGCCGTCACGTCCAGGAGTTGCACATGTTCGTGTTCGCCAATTTCAGCCAGGAGGCTGTCATCTGATGCCCTTCGCATTTCCAGGCTCCAGGCGTGCAGTTCATCATTTTCGGTAATCCGGAATTCCACCGAAATGTCGTCTCCCGAATTGAAAAGAGCCCCTTCTGCAGGGTTCATAAAGTCAATGACGGGGGCTTCTGTATCGGTTAAAATGCCGTCGTCCTCCTTGCAGGATGACAAACTAAAAGCTACCGGGAAGGCTAAAGCGACAAGAATTGCTCTTGAAAAGTTCATATGCTTAAATTTTACAACACGTTAAAATCGATACGTCAGGTTTACATCGGCAGGACCCAGGGCTTTGACCTTCCCGTCGGCATACTCCTGTGCCAGAGGAGCCCGGTAACGGATAGCTGCCGACCATGAACCTATGCTCCCGAAGGCGCCTGCAGTGGCGAACAAACCGCGCCCGCCGGTATCATTTCGCCAGTAGCGATGCTGGCTATCTTTACCAAAGTATTCGCCGTACAAGCCGCCCAGCAAACCGAAACGGCGCTCTTCATCCGGGAGATACCATCGGGCATCCAGAGCCCCGGTGACTTGCTGTCCGAACCGGTATTCTTCCGCATTTTCCAGATTGTACCGAAAAGCGGCCTCTGCCTGGAATGACCACGCTTCCCGGGAAACCTGAGCACGCAGCTCTGCCAGAAAGTCAACACTGCCGGTTCCGAGCTGGCTGTTTACCGGAAGTCCCTGGTTGTCCTGATCAGGCCGGAATTCACCGGTTGGCAGTTTAAGCCCGCCGCCCAACGAAATCCAGGAGCGGGTATCTGCGCTGTCCGGGTTGCTAACCCAGAGTGCATAGCGACCAACTACCCAGGAGTCCCCGGGTCCAAACCGGGAATTCCTCTCTTGTCCCGTAACTCTTGTCTGCAGCCTCAGCGGAATCTGGGCTTGCAACTGCCAGCGATCTGACGGGCTCCAGATACCATTCAGATTCCAGGTTGACAGAAAGTCGGACGATTTGAGTCCTTCGTCTGTAAATCCATTATCAAAACGGTCAAGGCGGTACTGCATTCCAATGGTGTGCAAACCCCAGGTCTGGAGCATTCCAAAATCAGTCCCGCTTGCGCTGCAACCGCAAGTATTACATGCCTGCAATGACCTTTGTGCAACCGTTGTCATCAACAGGATCAGCAAAACCGCTGCAGCACGGGACGGAAAACGCCCTGGTGCAAAGCGGTTTCCTGGATTTGCTGTCTGGTTTTGCCAGGGAGTAATCAGGAGCCGATTCATGGTTGAAGCAGGAAAGACCGGGTGAGCGAAATGGTGTCACTCTCTGTTTCGTGGTCCCAGGTGCTGGCTTCGATGGTATAATCCTCCGGTACCGAAGTGGTCAGAATAACATGCTCATGGAAATCATAGGTTCCACTTTCTTCATGCACGTGTTCTTCCCAAAGGAAAACTTCGCTTTGATCGGATTGCCGAACGATTCGGACCTTAACGTTATGAATGGTACCCTCGCTGGTAAAGCGAACTTCCATATGAACTTCATCGCCGCTGGCAATGATTGCTCCAACTGCAGGCTCCATAAATTCAATATCGGCCTCGTAATGATCATGGTGGTGATCATCCTCTTTGCAGGAAGCAAGGATGGCAGAACTTCCAACGATAAGAAATAGTACGAACGATACCTTGAGGAAGGCGGAAATTGAATTCGGGAAAGAAAACAAGGAGAGTTTTCTCCGGTTTAGGTGGCGAAACATCATTGGGGGATTGAAGGGGTTTAACGAATCATCCTGAAGCCAGCACAGCGGTAAAATGAATAGAAGATTACCAGCTAAGATCAGGATGAAGACAGGTCCATTACTGGACCATTCCACGATTTCTTTCTGCCTTTTAGGCGAAAAAGGAAGTAACCCGGTTGTATTTGCCGGGTACGCGTTAAGCCATCAGGCCCGTGGGGGAGGAACAACTAATGCCGCCAAAGGAGCATCGGCAGGCACAAGGAAGAGAATATCAACTGAATAGTCCGGGGCACACACGGCAAAGTCCGCAACAACCGGCGTAAAATGTGGGGCCAAACAACGAGTCTCCGCAGCCGGATTAGCCGGATCAGTCGGGCCTGCTGCTTTTTTCAATTCGCGGTTAAGGAAACAATGACCTTTACAGTTGGACTCCGGGGTGTCCCGGTTCACACATAATACTTCCGAGATATATTCTTTTTTAACGGCGTAATTCAGATACGGCAGAAAGGGCTGGAAAAAAGCCAGTAAATAAACTCCGGTGATTAAAAATATAGCAGCCTTCCGCATAACCTCAAAGCTATTCTAAACCCACTGACCGGGCAACCAATACTAACTCCGATTGTACCAGGCAATTATTGACCAAATAAAAGATCAAAGGGCAATTATATAGAAGTCGGGAGATCTGCACGCTGATTGCCTGCAGCGGAAACAGTTTCCGGTTTGGCTACCAGATCCTCCGCATCAACATCCAACTCTGTTTCCTGATTATCGGGAATCAGAACTTCCGTTTGCATTCCAGATTGGGCAATTTCAACACCTCGCTGACTGTTTGCCCAAACTGTGACAGAAGCAGTGAGCACGATATAGAACAAAACGACTGAAAAGCGGGACATATGAGAGATGGTAATGAATTGTAAGTCAAAGGTAAAGGGATATACGGGGTAGGCAAAGAAAAGTGACCGCTCAAGAACAAATAGTTATTGTAAAATGTACACCTACTGCCCATTTAGTAAGACACCCTATGTCTTGACATAAGATAAAATGCTGAAAAAAAGCAATTTCGACCGTCAAAAGCGCC
>JANNSM010000340.1:0-4264 GCA_031402635.1 Bacteroidota bacterium
CGGCGATCCGGATATGTTGCTCGGCGATGCGGGTTGCGACAATATGGTCCTGATCCGCAACGGGGGTACAGGACCGGCAGGGCTGATAACCGGGCAGGATACCGTTTTTCCAGCCGGAGAAATTCAGGCAATGTTTTCAACCTATCTCTCCGCATTTTCGCTTGATATTGACCAGGATGGAAGTAATGATCTGCTGATTGCACCCAATGACGATACAGAAGCGCGAAATGCGAAGATGCTTTGGTACTACCGCAATGTTTCTGCTGATTCCCTGGCGCCGCAATTTGTGCAGGAAAACTTTTTGCTCGATAATATGCTGGACGAGGGTGCGGAAACCCGTGTGCATATTGCCGACCTGGATGCCGACGGGTTGCCCGATCTGCTCGTCGGGAGATTGAACCGACGCGATGAAGAGGGTCCGGATAAAAACGGACTGACTTTTTTACGGAATACCGGCGCGTCCGGCTTGGCGGCATTTGAACGGCTCAGCCAGGATTATGCCGGAGCTTCGGCTTTGGCCCGGCAGGCCCTTTCGCCCGCAACGGCCGATCTGGACGATGACGGAGATCTGGATATGTTGGTTGGTGATGCCGGGGGCAATCTGCACTTTTTTCGCAACCAGGCCGGTTCGGGAAATCCTGCAGATTTTATACTTGACGAAATGGATTTTCAGGGCATCAACCTGGGGGTGCAGGCCGTCCCTTTTCTCTTTGACCTGAATCGAGATGGCAAACCCGATCTGGTTATAGGCGAGCGAAACGGCAACCTCAACTACCTGCGCAACATCGGCACCGGCACATCCCCGGCATTCGTGCTGGAAACCGAGTTCTGGGGAGGTGTGGATACCCGCCGGTCCGGTTTCACGGTAGGCGGCAGCGCTCCGTTTCTGAGGCTGAATGAAACTGGTCAGACGGAACTCTACGTCGGTTCTCAAAGCGGGTATATTTACCGCTACGACAATCTGGACGAGAACCTTTTAGGCACATTCAACCTTCTCGACTCCACCTGGGGAAATCTCCAGCCGGGATTGAAATCTTCCATTGCCCTGGAGGACTTCAACGGCGACGGAATCCCTGATGCGCTGCTGGGTAATATTCGCGGAGGGATCCACTTGTTCACCGAAAAAGATGTTCCTCCCATCGGATTGCCGGAATTAACCGATCACTCACAAATCAACGTCTGGCCAAATCCGGCCAAAGGGCTCGTTCAATTCACGCTATCGGGATCTTTCACCGGCCAGACGGTATGGACTGTCTGGAGCAGTTCAGGGCAGGCCATGCTCAGGGGCGAATTAATCCACGTGCCCGAAGGATTGTCAACAGGCATTGACCTTACCGGACTACCATCAGGATTGTATGTTCTGGAATTGACCAACAGCAAAGGAAGTTTCTCGGCCAAAATCAGCGTGCAAGCAAATTGACGGGAATCCTTTTTGCCGGAGAATATGGATTGCGGTAGAAACGAAGGGTTGAGGAACCGTAATTCAATACGGCGTGAATCTTTTTTAACAGATCACCGCCGAGTAATCCGTCGGGAGGCTCGTAGCCCGCTTCCCGATAAACCTGGTTTACGGCCCCCAGATCCATCATGATCCAGTCAGCAGATGGAAGGATCACCCCACCGATTTTCATCCCGCTCACGCGGAACAATCCGGTATTTAAAGAAGGGTTACCGACAATCCCGTGAACGGGTTCATCGGCGGGCCTGGCTGCCGGCAGCCAGGCATTTTCAGCCAGGATGGAATGCGTGGCACCGCTGTCAACAATCAGCCGCCATTTCCTGCTGCGCCAATTGGCAACCACGAGTATGTGAAGACCTAGCGACCCAAAGCGGATCATTTCCAGGTCAACTTCTGCCCGCAACCGGGTTTGTGTTTTCATCAGCCGTAAAAGAGCAAATGGCTGTTATTTACAGGACAGGAAAAGAAAAGGCGCCGTTGAAGCGGCGCCTTGACCTGATGTTTAGGAGAATCGTTCAACTTGATCGCTCAACCAAACTGTTCATCCATATTATTCATCCATGTTATTCAGCTATACTGTTAAGCCATACTGTTCATCCAAACTGTTCAACCAGATTGTTCAGCCAGATGGCTTAGGCAGAAAGCTTCATGCCGTCCAGAACGTTCATCACTTCTTTCACGTGACCGGCGGAGGTTTTCAGCAGGGCAGATTCTTCTGCGTTGAGTTGCAGTTCAATGATTTGTTCAATGCCGTTACGGCCGAGTTTAACCGGCACGCCAAGAAAAACGTCACGAAGACCGTACTGGCCGCTGAGCCATGCACAAACCGGAAAAATCCGGTGTTCGTCTTTTATGATTGCTTCAACCATTTGCGCTGCCGCGGCGCCGGGAGCATACCACGCACTGGTGCCTAATAAGTTAACGATTTCGCCTCCCCCGGATTTGGTCCGGTCAACGATGGCATTGAGTTTCTCGGTACCGATCATTTCCGTAACCGGAATTCCGGAAACGGTGGTGTAGCGTGGAAGAGGCACCATGGTATCACCGTGTCCACCCATTAGCACTGCCTGAATGTCTTTTGGCGACACGTTCAAGGCTTCAGCCAGGAAAGCCCGGTAGCGGGCGGTATCCAGAATTCCCGCCATGCCGAAGACTTTGCTGGAATCTACCCCGGCGGTGAGATAAGCGCAGTAGGTCATGACATCCAGCGGGTTTGCCACCACCACGATTATGGCGTTTGGGCTGTGTTTGATCACATTTTCCGTAACGCCTTTGACAATACCTGCATTGGTTGAAATCAGGTCGTCCCGGCTCATACCCGGTTTGCGGGGCACCCCGGACGTAATGACCACAACATCGGAGCCCGCCGTTGCGGCATAGTCATTCGTAGCCCCGGTGGTTTTTGTGCTGAAGTAGTTAATCGGGGCTGTTTGCCAGATATCCAGGGCCTTTCCTTCTGCGATGCCTGCTTTGATATCCAGTAAAACAACTTCCTTCAAACTGTCCTGATGGGCTAGTACATTGGCGCAGGTGGCGCCTACGTTACCCGCTCCAATGACCGATACCTTGCTCATGGTGGAATGGATTTTGGGCGCAAAGGTAGCATTTCCAACAACGTGCACCAGTTTAATAAACACCTGATATTCAGGAGAAGAACCTGTTGGTCAGGCCATACTGAACCATTTATCAAAATGGGGTGTTATCTCCTTTATTCCATAAAACCGTCTGATTGACAAGAACCACACGAAGTCTTTTTATCTTTGATGACGGTTTATTTTCAATGTTCCGGCTTCTTTTTAAGACATAGTGACTCATTCGTTCCCTCCGGATGAACGCATTTTGAACACGACAAACCACCTTCTAAAGACGATGCAGCGATTTATTTATGCCATCAGCACCGCGGCGCTTCTATTTCTGGCTACCCCCGAAGTATTGAATGCCCAGATCCCCGCTGGTTATTGTGGAACGAACCAAAATGAAGAATCACTTTCCTGGCTTCGTTCCTGGCAAGCGAAACAGGAAACATATCCCGCATTCCGCAGAGCAGACGAAGACATTCTGATTCCGGTAAAAGTGCACATTGTCGGAACCGATGATGGCACCGGTTACTTTCGTCTGGACATCCTGATGGGGGTTTTCTGCGAACTCAACGAACAGTTTTCCAATACCGGGTTTCACTTTTTTATCGCCGGAGACGTCAACTACATCGATAACAGCCTCTACTACGCCCACGATTGGTTCAATGGCTCCAATATGATGCTGGAAAACAATATTCAGCAGACCCTGAACCTCTACTTCGTTTCCGATCCTGCCGGTAATTGCGGGTATTACACGTATAACGAAGATGCCATTGCTGTGGCCAAATCCTGTGCTGCGCTGGGCAATTCTACCATCGCCCACGAGATCGGGCATTATTTCAGCCTGCCCCATACCTTCTACGGCTGGGAGTATGGCAATGTACTGGACAGCCAACGCGAGCGGGTTGCCCGGACCAATTGCAATTCGGCCGCTGACGGGTTCTGCGGAACAAGTCCGGACTACGCACCATACCGTTGGAATTGCCCGACAACCGGTCCATTCACCGATCCGGACGGAGTCGTTTTTATTCCGGATGGCACGTTTTACATGTCTTACTCCAACGATGCCTGTACCAGCCGTTTTTCTGATGACCAGCAGGCGGCCATGCACGCAAACCTCAGCGAAGAGCGGGAAGACCTGACCATTCGCGCTACACCGCCGCTCGCCACGCATGAGCAGGTGGAGGCTATAGAGCCGGTGGACGGAGCGCTCAGCACGCCGTTCAAC
>JANNSM010000341.1:0-11169 GCA_031402635.1 Bacteroidota bacterium
CGGCAGGCAGGGAAGATTACCCGGGTTTTTAGCAAGCCGATTTTGGCAAAACGGGGAGCTCATCCGGGGTATCGGCGTAGATGACATGACCGCCTTTTGTGTCGCTCCTTCAGGACAAGGCGTTGTCTATGGAACCGGCACCGTTAGCATCTATCAACTAGCCGGACCTGCGGGAACCGGGACTTCCGGTCAGTTAACCCTGGATTCCGTGCGGGTTGCCCAACTTCTGCACGGGGATGAGTATAATCTCACCACAGCAGCCATATCAACAGCAGGATCTATGCTGGATAACCGGGGCAAAAGCGAAGTTCCGCGATACCACTTATTGTTTGGTGGTTCCTCCCCTGCTTCAGAAAACGTTCCCCTCCTCCAGGAACTGATCGCCGATGATGGTGGTCCCGCAAGTCGGGTGCTGATTATTGGGCGAGGTCCGCTGAGCTATACCAATTCCCTTCGCAGCGTTTTGCTCGCCGGCGGAGCCAGTTCCGTTGAATGGGTTATTCCGGATGCCGCAGCCGGCAGCGATGCAACTACGGCAACTTTGTTAACGGAATCGGATCGGTTTGTTTTCGCCGGAAACGATTATGACGAACTCCTGGATTTCTGGTCAGACACCAACGGAAAACTTCTTGATAGTTTGCTGCTAAACGGCAGAGTCGCCGCTTTTTTGGGATCCGATGTTCGATTTGCCGGTCCCGTCGTGATTGAAGGCTGCGAAATACCCGGTGCCGGATTTTATGGAGCGTTGAAACGTTTGCCCGGTTTGGGATTGCTCCAACACACCGCAATCCTGGCCGATGCCTACCTGGACATTGATCTTTTTGAAAACACGGCTACTGCCCTGCCCTGGACGCTGGTCACCGAGCAATTGTGCTGGGGATTGTTGCTCCATGCAGGTTGCTGGGTAGCCTACCAGCCGGATGATACGCGCTACCGATTGCAGATCCGGGGAGAATTTCCTCTACAACGCTGGACGTTAAGCGATACCCGGGCTGATACAGCAACACAGATCAGGCATGGCGCAGAAAATCCGAGACAATTGGCCGGATTCGAAAACCTGACCCTGGATGTACTTTCCGACACCACGGTGTTTCTTCCAGCTTCCACAAATACCGGCACCGGTGCAGGTTTCACAAGCCTGCAAAACACCTGTTTTCAGCCCAACCCATTTTCTGAAAATCTGCAGATTCTACAGGTGCCCTTCGAACAAGCCGAACTGATCGTTTTTGACCTCTACGGCAGATTCATTTGGGGCGGTTACCCGATGCCCGGGCAAATACTCGATACCGGAAAATGGCCGGTGGGTTTTTTATTGGGTATTTGGCGAAGTCCGAAAGGCCAGTCGTCCGGGATGTCATTAATCCACCACTGAAATCCTTTGGATCATTTGACGGGATATGCGGAATTTTAACGACCTATGATGAAAACGTATGCCTTCATCGCCGTTTGTGTGGTTATTGCTTCCTGCACCCGGGAACCCGCCAGCAAGCCGCAGCCACTGCCCCGAAATGACCTGCTGACCGGCACCTGGGAATCGGAAGAACTCACGGTGCGGCTGCACAGCGCATACGGTAACCCGGACAGTTCCGCGATCATCAAGGCTAACCGCAGAAACTGGGTTGAGGTGATGGGCCTTCTTCCCATTCAAACCACGTTTAACCCGGATAATACGTATTCGGCAATTTACCGGGAAGCCGATGGAACGATTCGCTCGGAAACCTCCGGGTATTTTGAACTTCTTGGACGGGATTCGCTCATTATTCACCGGCTGAAACCCAGCGCGGAAACCATCCGGCATATCTGGGTCCAAAAGAACGATTCGGTTTACGGCTTTAGCGGGCTGGTGGACTACGACCGAGACGGTTTGACCGATGATGAATTGTTTTCGCTGAACCGGCGAATACACCGCTGAATAAGGCGGATTTGCTGACATTTTTTTAAAACGAAGCCTTTTTCGCCCTACCTTTAACGGATGACTTTTTTCACACCGTTGCGCTTTTTGCTGGTTTTTGTTGCCGCTTTTTCCTTTTCAACCACTACCCTCCAGGCTCAGGACACGATCAAGGTGATGTATTATAACCTGTTGAATTTTCCGGATGCCGGAGCGATCAACAGGCAGGACACTATGGAGCGGATTTTTGCTCATGTCAGGCCGGATGTTTTGCTGGTTTGCGAATTGCAAAACGTAGAAGGAGCGAATGTGCTATTGAATACGCTCAACACTCTTGGAGCGGGACCCTATCAGCGTGCAAATTTTGTAACCAACCAAAGCAGCAGTAATATTCTGCAGAACATGTGTTTTTACCGAAGCGACAAGCTCAGCTTGTTAAGCCAGGACGAGATCATCACCAGTCTGCGCGACATCAATGAATACCGGCTTTTTCAGGTTGACGCCGTTAGTTCGGATACGGTATTCGTAGACTTCTATGTTACCCATCTGCGAGCTTCCACAGGCTCTGTGAATGAAGCAGACCGGGAAGCGGCAATCCTCGATTTCAAAGCACATCTTACAGGCACACCTATAAACCGCTACCGGGTTTTTGGTGGCGATCTAAATTTTTATGACAGTTTTGAAGCCGGTTATCAGGCCCTGCTAAACGAGCCACCTGTCACCTTTGTGGACCCGATCAGCCGGCCGGGTAGTTGGTCAAACAATTCGTCATTTGATGACATCCATACCCAAAGCACCCGCCTGGTGAGCCTGGGCGGAGGAGCTACCGGTGGAATGGACGATCGCTTTGATCATATTGTTCTTTCTGACAACATCATTGCCGCCAGTGGTGATGTTCGGTACTCCACTGGTTCCTACAAAACTATTGGAAACGATGGTTCGCATTTCAACGAGGCAATCAATTCCGGTACCAATCTAAGTGCACCGCCTCAGGTTATTTCGGCGCTCTACCAGTCATCGGATCATCTCCCGGTCACCGTTGACCTTATCCTGAACAGTAATCCCGGTGGACCTGTTGAGCCGGGCTGTGGTGAACTGTTCTTCTCCGAGTACGTCGAAGGGACTTCCAACAATAAAGCGCTTGAAATCTATAATCCGGGCGGCCTTACTGCCGATCTTTCCCGCTATAGTGTTTCTCTTTTCAACAACGGTGCCTCCACACCAAACAGTTCGGTGTCGCTGAGCGGCTCGCTGGCTCAGGGAGAAACCTACCAGATCGTGAACAGTTCAGCCTCAGCTCCACTTCTCGGGCTGGCAGATATCACCTCCGGCGTAACGTTTTTCAATGGAGATGACGCGATAGGGCTTTATAAAGATGCGGTGTTGATTGATGCCATCGGCGTGATTGGCACAGACCCGGGTACGAACTGGGCGGTGGGGTCCGGGGCAACATCAGAGTACACGCTGGTTCGGAAACCAGCTGTACTTACAGGCCAGACCGATTGGACATCCGGCAGTTCAGAATGGCTCGTGTATCCACAGGATGAGTTCGGATTTTTCGGCAGCCACAGTGCTGATCCCTGTGATGTTGTGGTGCCTTGTTCCATTACAGCAGTTCCGGATGGATTAATCAGCAGCGTCGGTCCGACGGGTGTTAATCTGGCCTGGAATCCGCTGGATGGCGCCGTAAAATGCGAAGTCAATGGCCGACCGGCCGGCGGTACATCATTTGCCAAGATCAGGGGAAACGTACCTCCTTTTGAATCTTTCGTTCCTGCAGCACAACTGAATCCTGGCACAACCTATCAGTGGAAAGTGCGCTGCGCCTGCTCCTTAAGCCCGCTGGTTGTAACGCCATTTTCATCACTGCCGGATTTTACCTGGCCAGCTTTGCGTGAGCCCGGGAATTTCGAGTCAAAGGCACTTATTTACCCTGTCCCCGCAACCAGTACAATTCATATTGAATGGACAACATTCAACACGGATCAGCCCTGGATCATCTGCGACACGGATGGCAGAACGATGGCATCAGGATTTTCAACAGGCGACACGCAATCCATCCATGTGGGTGATTGGCCCTCTGGAATTTATTTGCTGCGCAACACCGGATTTTCAGGAGAAGTGCTTGGGAAAGTCATTGTTTACCACTAAATTCAGGGAAGCAATCAAAGGGAGATAGAACTTTAGGGTCGCATTTAAAATACCTGCCAGCCCAACTGGGTTTTATTTTGGTCTATGTTAAAAAATCTCCCTTTTTACATCCCTGGCCTTCCTGCTATTTTATTAACCGTACTGGTGATATTCAACGTTCCGTGTGCCCATGCACAATCCGGGAGTTGGAGTACAATGGTGACGGTTAATTCCCCTACGGCCCGCCACGAGTGTTCGTTTGCCCAGACAGGCGACAAATTTTACCTCCTGGGTGGCCGTGGACTTAAGCCAGTCGAAGCGTATGATCCGGCAACAAATTCCTGGACGAGTCTGGGATTTACCCCTCAGGAAATTCATCATTTTCAGGCTACTGAATTGCATGGATTAATATATCTTGTCTGTGCATTTGAAGGCAATTTCCCCGCTGAAACCGGGATCCCATTCCTGTATATTTACGATCCGCTTTATGATACCTGGTTTGTAGGACCAGACATCCCCGCAGCGCGCATTCGCGGCTCTGCCGGCGTAGTGTTAAAGGACGATAAATTCTACATCGTCGGCGGGCTTACCGACGGGCACCGTTCCGGCTGGGTAAAGTGGTTTGATGAATATAATCCTGCAACCAACGAGTGGACTATTTTACCTGATGCCCCACGGGCAAGGGATCACTTCGCAGCTGCTTTAGCCGGAGACTTGCTGGTTTGTGCCGGAGGAAGGCGTTCCGGTGCAGGAACCGGGTTTCTTGGAACCTTTGATTCCGTGGTATTGAAAACCGACATCTACGATTTTTCATCCGGTGCCTGGACAACTCTTCCTTCACCGGGTGGCAATATTCCCACAGGGCGGGCCGGTTGTTCCGCAGCGGTGCTCGATGGGGAAGTCATCATCATTGGTGGAGAAAGTGGCAGTCAGAGTTCTGCCCACAAACAGACCCAGGCGTTAAATCCGGTTACAGGAACCTGGCGAACCCTCGGCGACCTGGTTACCGGCCGCCACGGGTCTCAAGCCATCGTTAATCATGAAGGGATTTATATTGCCGCCGGCTCTGGCAGGCGCGGTGGCAGTCCGGAATTAAACAGCATGGAATCTTTTTTCTTTGGCGCTCCGACTACGCCGTCAGGCACATCCCTGATTGCAGGATTGCCCGCGGCCATTCCTCCGGCAATCCCGGACACGGAACCAGGCGATCTTACCGATTTTTTCGTATCCGTTGATCACAGTTATGGCAACCAAACCATTTTGATTCACGACTTGATCCTATCTGGAAATCCTGCGTTTAGTCTGCTATCCGGTTTTTCGTATCCCCTGGCTCTTATCCCCGGAAAGTCGCTGAATCTCAATTTGCAGTTTTCTCCCGGGGATACCGGAACTTATGTTGCAGAACTGAGGGTAGTCTATGGTGCATTGCTGGATACCCTGGTCATTCCGTTGCAAGCCAACGCCCTCGAAGCCTGTAATGCCGAGGTGGCCCCTACCGGACTTAGCAACACCGTTGAAAGTTCAGCGGTTGTTTTTTCCTGGAATCCTGTTCCACAAGCGGTGAAGTGTGAATTGAACGGTAGAAAATCCGGAACCTCTTCATTTTCCAAAGTCCGGTTTAATATGCCTGCGGAAAGTATTGCATTGCCATTGTCATATTTTCTGACGGGCACGTCGTACGAATGGAAAATTCGCTGCGCTTGCAGCCTTTCACCGCTTTCAGTTACGCCTTTCTCTGAACTCGCTTACTTTACCATTCCTGAACTTCGGAAGACCGAAGATATCTCCGCAGACTGGACACTTTTGCCAAACCCCGCGGCAGGAGACGTCCTCATCCAGGGCGTAGAAACGAAGGGGACATGGACGGCATCGCTGATGGATGCAACTGGCCGCCAATTGCAATCCTGGACCTTCACCGGTTCTTCTCCGTCCATCCGGAGGGGACAATTTGCTCCAGGTCATTATCGGGTGCAAATCACCAGCGCCGAAAAAACATTTTCCCTCCCCCTCATCTGGCAATAGAATTTTGCATCCCATCTGCGTTGAACTGGTTACCACTTTTCGACAGGCCGCTGATCCGCAGCAGGCATTGCCGATGAAGCGTTATATGAAAGACCATTTTGACTTCTTTGGGATCCAGGCTAAAGAGAGACGAGCGTTGCAGCGAAATGCTGCTCAAAAATTCCGCGTTCTTGACCGCAAGACCAAGGATAAGGTGATCCTGGAACTCTGGCAGGTAACCGAGCGGGAATGCCAATACGCAGCTGTTGATTGGTTATGCGGGGAAGTCGCTCAACATCCAAAAGGGTATCACACCTTTGTGGAAACGCTCGTTTGCCAAAAATCCTGGTGGGATACCGTTGATCCGCTGGCTGCCTGGGCTTTCGGTGCCTACCTGCTGAAGTACCCGGAGGAGGCAGTATCGGTAACCCAATCATGGATGGCATCCGGAAACTTATGGTTACAGCGTTGTGCTTTGCTTTACCAGTTGAAATACCGCGAAAAAACTGACTCGTACCAACTTTATGGTTTCATTCGTCAACTGACAGGAACAAAAGAGTTTTTCCTCCAAAAGGCCATGGGTTGGGCGCTTCGGGAATACGCAAAAACGGACCCTGAAGAGGTCCGTCAATTTGTAGCATCCCAAACGCTTCCGGCGCTAACTAAAAGGGAAGCCTCCAAGCATTTATAAACGACTGTTTCAGGAACAGGCTGCATAACTGGACGGCAGGCAAGAAGATGACCAGGTCAACCGACGTATCGCTTCAACTCCTGACGATTATCCATCTTGATTAGCACACCCTGTGCCACCCTGGCAGGCATAAAAACCTTGATCATCATGGCAATGATCAACAGCGGAACACTTAATAAGCCAACAGGAACAGCAACGGCGATTTCAAGGATGGTTTGAAGTGTTTTCATGGGTGGATTTTTATACTATTTACTGGCTATTTGTGACATAAACACTAAAAAACCGGGAACTTCTAGCCTTAAGATACTGATAAACAAGAGAAGTTCAACTTTTGTTTTAATGCGATTGTGACATTGCTAATAGCATTTTTTTTTAATTTCATGTTGAATATCAACACGTTAAGTTAAGTATGCGTGACCAATATCTTTCAAAAAATTAATCAGAGAGGTTCATTTTTTTGTGTCATAACGACACAAAGCTCACCTTTATTGAGAATCTCTTAAAAAGATCAGGCGAAACAGTTCGATTTACCTGTTCCGCCTGACCTTTTCGTGACCTAAACAGATCACAGGGGCCGGTTTAACCCGGGGTTGCTTAATAAATATTAACGAAGCACCAGTTGCCGGTTTTTATCCCATTGTACTTCATAGGTAAAAGTCCAGTTTTTTCGCGTTCCGGGATTTACCGTGATGTCCCATTCCAACATACCATCGGCATCTGAATACCGATCCGGATTGCCGTCAATCAGCGCAATTTTAATGGTCGGGTCTCCGGCAACGGGAATCTGGTCCTGGACTACAATGTCTATTGCTTTTGGATAGTTGTTCCGAACTTCAATAGTCCACTTTTCCGTTCGGCTTCTTTCCCCGCTGAGCACCTTGTTTTTTTCATCGCTTCCCAGGCGTTTCCTCTCTGCATAGACCATTCGGTCACGGCCCATCGGAAGATTCAGGGTATCGCCGAATACCCTCGGATCTACATGGGCTCTGCCGATGAAGGTCCCGTCATAAAAAAGACTCGCCATTCCGGGAATGAGGTTGAGGTCTTCCCAACCGGTAATCCGGGCCTGAATAAAGGATTCGGACTCCAATTTGGGAATCAGGAAATGGCGGTAGGTTGCCGCAAGTTCTTTTTCCTGAACCAGGATCAGGTGATCCAATCCGTCAGAGGGTATCTCATATCCCAAATCAATGGTGAATTCTACATTGGCAAAGGTCTGGGCAAGACTGGTATAATCTACAGCCATTTGAGCCGCAATATCAAGATTGGAATCGTCGGAATATGCACCAGCATAACTCAGACTCTCTGCCCTGCTTTTGTCGCTTTCCATTTGCATGGCCGGCGCCAGGATTTGAACTTCCTGGAAATAGGTTGCATACCAGATTGGCAAGACCGGTTTTTCCTGCATCAGGCTGGGATCATGGGTTGAAAGGGTCAGGGGAATGCCATCCCAATCTTCACCGGTCTGTTGTCTGACAAGCGCTTTGTAAGTCAGTTGCACGGGTTTTTCGGGTCCTGCTGAACGGATATCATACGCAGGATTCCAGCTTGCCCCACCAACCGTATAGTTGAATTCCAGTTTACCACTCCCGGCCTGTTTGCTGTAAACCGTCACCCTTACCTGTTGAACAGGCCTGGGTTGCTGATCGGGGGCATAAATCAGCGTGCTGCGGTATTGAACCAGCGAATTGAAGCGATCCTGAATTTTGGCACGCATCGCATTGAGTTGATCTTCCTCCTGGTGGGCTTCGGTCATGGCAATATGTATGTTTTCCAGTTTGCCTCGAAGAAAAAGCAGGGCATCTCTCAAAACAGGCAGAGTATCGCTTCCCCGTACATTGGTGATAATGGGATTGGTGAGCAGCACGTTTTTTTCCTGTGCCAGTGCCTGTCGCCGGTTTTGCACCAACTCTAAAGAATAGCCCATAATCCGGATGGAATCCTCGCAGGTCCGGATTTTCCGGTTCAAGCGCTGGATTTCTTCGGGTTCCCGGGTTGGCTCCGGTTGCCGGTAGTCGACCTGATGGACCACATCCAGAATGATAAAATTACCCCTACCCTTCACCTGAATGCTGGAAGGATCCAGGAAGGGGCTGAGTTCTTCCATCACAAACTCAACCTGCCCGGAAGGAAATGCAATGGATGAAGTGCGAAAAACCTGAGCCCGATTCAGGAAAACGGTGACTTTTTCGATTTTGGAGGGAACGACAAGCTCTTCTGCTGCCAATACGGCTGCAGAAAAATGCAGGAGGAATAGGGCGAAAAATGAAATTCTCATGGAGACAATGTTTGTCACTTGATGCAGGCCTTAGTTGAATTCCACACGGAAAAAAAATAAAAAATCAGTAGTCGGTTCAACCCGCGGAACATCTCCGGGTCGCTTCGGTGTTAATTAGTTAATTAAAGTCCTCCTATGAATAAGATTCCTCCGACGGCGGCAGGACTGCTGTTGTTGCTTGCCGCGCACAGCAGTTGCGATGAGCATGGATGATTGCTTCCGCCAGCATGAGCCAATCCATATCTATGTCTATGCACCGGTTTTTGAAGGACTGGCTCTGCACGGTTCAGGAGATATTGACGGTGCGGCCAAATTGGTCACTCCCCTGTTTAATCTCCATATTAACGGATCCGGTGACGCCGTTTTGGATTTAGAAACCGAACAACTCGAAATCAATATTAACGGATCCGGTGATGTGCGACTGGCCGGCTCTGCCCAGCGGCAGGATATTTTTATCAGCGGTTCAGGAAAAGTCGAAGCCTTTGAATTGTGGACGTCCGTTACCAGCATTGTTATTTCGGGTTCGGGTGATTGCCGGGTTTATGCTGAAGATGAACTTGCGGTGAGGATCAATGGTTCAGGCAGCGTTTACTACAAAGGAAATCCGGCTATCACTTAACTGGTCATCAACGGAAGTGGCGAGCTTTTAGATGCCAACTGAGCGGCATTATTGCTGACCGTTTTTCGCCCACACGGTAATTTAAGCGAACTTTCCGCCAGATCAGGATGCCGGACATGCGTCCGGCATCCACATTTTACTGTGCAACTTCAGGAATACGCCTACCAGATTCTGGCCGAAACCCATTCCTCCGTTTTTCTCACGGGAAAAGCGGGTACGGGAAAAAGTACATTCCTGCGGGAGGCCGTCATAAAACTGCCTAAAAAATCAGTGGTACTGGCGCCCACCGGGATAGCAGCAATTCACGTGCGCGGCGAAACGCTGCACGCCTTTTTTAAACTCCCGTTCGGGCCCATTTTGCCGGGTGACCAGAGGCTTCGTCAAATACGTTACCCGGCAGAAAAAAAACGCCTGATTGCTGAATTGGAAGTGCTGATTATTGATGAGGTCTCGATGGTAAGGGCAGATCTGCTGGATGCCGTAGATGACTGTCTTCGCAGAATCAGGAAACAACCTTTGCCTTTTGGTGGAGTACAGTTGCTGCTGGTGGGCGATTTGCTTCAGTTAGAACCAGTAACCACCCCGCAGGACCGTGAACTGCTGATGGCCTGGTACAACAGTCCCTACTTTTTTGATGCACGGGTCTGGGGCGAAACGTCTCTGGTCAATATTGAACTCGATACAGTTTACCGCCAGCAGGACCAGGATTTTGTGGCACTCCTTGACCGGATCCGGAAGGCCGATCCGTCTTATGAGGATATGGTGAGACTAAACCATCTGCCAAAAAACCCACCGCAGGATGATCAGGAATACTGTATCACCCTTACCGGAACCCGGGCTTCTGCGGAAGCAACAAACCGGAACAGACTCCAGGAATTGACAGGAGACGTGTCCATGTTCCAAGGGGTAATTGAAGGCAACTTTCCGGCAAACCACCTCCCCACTGAAGAACGCCTGGAATTAAAAACGGGTGCACAGGTCATTTTCATCCGCAACGATATCGGTGCATACCGTCGCTGGGTCAACGGAACCCTGGGGGTTGTAACTCAAACCAAAGAAAACAGCGTAACGGTGCGATTGCGTGAAGGGCAGGAATACAACGTGGAACCAGTGCGGTGGGAAAACATTCGATATACGCAGGATCAGGGTGGAAAAATTGTGGAAGAAGTAATCGGCTCTTTCGATCAGTTGCCGCTGGCGCTGGCCTGGGCCGTTACCATTCACAAAAGCCAGGGTCTGACCTTTGACCGCGCCTGCATCGATCTTGGCAATGGTGCTTTTGCAGCCGGCCAGCTTTATGTAGCGCTCAGCCGTTGCCGGAGCATCGAAGGGCTGTACCTGAAACGAAGACTCCGCCGCCAGGACGCCATGGCCAGGCCGGAGGTTCTCCGGTTTTATGAACAGATGAACGACCTGGAAGGGCTCCGTGAACTGCTTGCCGGGAGTTCCGGCAGCTAGTTAGGTAACCCTTCTTGGGACAGCGATTAGATTACGGCAGCTTATCTTTCGGATCAAAGAAGTTTATGCACGAGAAGCTGGCGTTACTTTTTCAGGAAATC